>NZ_JAQRFJ010000052.1:0-25267 GCF_028599065.1 Xenorhabdus sp. PR6a
TACTGTGGGGAGGTAATAAAGGCATCTTGAAATAAGAAGGATATATTTAAATGAGTCAACTAATTATCGGGTCGATTCGTATTAATGATGTTGCTAAATCAAAGTTGTTTTTATTTCTCAAAGGAAGTATCAGAAAATGAAACATATGATTATTTATGCTCACCCTAACCCTAAAAGTTTTAATCATGCTATTAAAGAAAAAATTATTGATGAAATAGTCAATAAAGGTGACGAATACAGTTTTATTTCTCTCTATGATGATAAATTTAATCCTGTACTTGCCAGCTCGGATTTTGAGGCATTGCACCGAGGAGAAGTATTACCGGACGTTGCAAAAAGTCAGGCGATGATTAAAGAAGCTGATCATCTTATTTTTATTTATCCTGTCTGGTGGTTTGGTCAGCCCGCGATTCTTAAAGGGTGGATTGATCGGGTATTTTCCAATGGCTTTGCTTATTATGAAGATGAAAAAGTATTTACCCCTCATTTGACTGGCAAATCAGCCAGCGTATTTATCACCTTAGGTACAGCAGAATCGGTACTGGTTCAAAATGGCATGGAGTTGGATAACTTTATGCGTGATATGACACTGGGAACGTTGGGGCTGGTGGGCATCTATCCGACGAAAGTTGTGCCTTTCTATGCTATTCCCAAAATCAGTGATGAAGAACGAAAAGCCATGCTGGCATCTATTACCATTTAGTCAATATAATAATTTTCGACCACTCTCGCCCAATGGTGGGCGAGATCCTCGCTCAATCCAATTTAAAATCAAGTTGCAGCGTGACATCGGGGGAAATATCCGCCGGTTTAGCCCCCACTGAACTGGCGCGCCCGACAGCCTCAAGAGCGGCATTATCCAATGCGTCGTTGCCGGAGGAGTTAACCACCCTGGCGGCGGTTAATGTGCCGTCATCCGACAGGGTAAAGTTAACCGTCACGGTGCCCTGCTGTTTCATTCTCTTTGCCTTGCGCGGATAGCGCTTATGGCGTTCAATTTCTTGCCGCAGCCTTGCCCGGTAATTGTCTGTTTCACTGTTTCCTTGTCCGACCAACGGTTGTGATGTTGCCGCACGGCTCATACTGCCTGCTGAGTTAATCTGGTCGCTACCGTGGGTTTCTTGCTCGGTCTGGTTCTCTTGCTGCACCTGCGGTGATTGGGTCGGCTTCTTTTCTGCTACTGCCGGCGGTTTTTCTTTCTGCTGTTTCTGGCGTTTCTTGGCTTCCTGTGGTTTTTCCACCTTGATGTCAGGATAAACTGCCTTATCCAGTGCTATTTCAGGTTTGGCCGGTGATTCCGGCGCAGTCAAAAGCGGGGAGGGCGGAGCGACTGGCTCCGGCTCACTTTCCCATGCCGGGGCAGCCACCATCGTAATGGAGAGCCCGGTGGCAGCGGTGTTGTTGTCGATATGATGGGCGGTATCATCATAGGGATCGTGTCGGTTAAACAGCCATATTAGACTGATATGTAATAAAATGGCGATCAGGACACCCACCAGCAAGCCCTTTGGGGGCATCAAGGGAGAGCCGGCTGCTGGATTATCTAATATGGCGGTATGGGTCATACGCTCCTCGACAAATTAGCCGTTAAAACTGGCTGGTCAGACTGAGTTTAAAGGTTCTGCCCGGCGCCGGCAGCATCGAACGTGTCAGCGGATCGAGATAATAACGGTTGGTCAGGTTGGTGCCCGTCAACTCCATGGATATCGCTGGTGTGATTTGATAGCTGATATAGGCATCAACCGTAAACACCGGGTTCCAGCGCATTGGGTTATTGGACTGCCCTTTATAAGTGTCCGGCAACGCATTCATCAGCCATTTTTCCTCTTTGTTTTCCGCCTTGCTGTGATAGAGCATACGGCTGCCCAGCTCCAGTTTTTCATCCAACAAACGGCCGCCGACGGTCAGGTTAGCGGAATATTGAGGCTGTATAGAGGTGCGTAAATAACCACCGGGGAAACCGCCATCAATACACTCAGGGACGCCATGACGATTTTGGGAATCCATTCTCATCACCGAGTTATGGTCACAGACCTTGTTTTTCATATTGTAGGTCAGCCCCATATCGGTGAAGAAACTGCCATTATCATAACGTGCCTGTAATTCCAGACCGGCCAGTTTCTGTTTGTCCATTTGGGCGAAATGATAAGTGTTGTCCCGGTCGAACACATTTTCAATCACGGTATTGTAGTAAGCGAGTTTGATATCGGCATGGCGTTCAGCATCAACCAACTGGCTGAAATCATAAACAAAGCCGACTTCAGTGGTTTTGGCACGTTCAGGCTTAAATCGCTGACCGACGCGGTTGTCCAGAGTTCCTGAAAAACCGACGGTATCGGCAAAAATGCTGGGCATTCTTACCGCTTCAACATAGCGGGCATAGAGACGGAGCTCGTCCGTAACATAAGCGGTAGCAGAAAATGCGGGAGCCCAGGCATGATCCTTACGTTTTGATGGTGTTTCCCAAGGATCGTCAACATCAGGGCCTGATATACCATTGGCGTCAACTTCTTGGCCGTATTCATATTTATAGCCTTCCTTACCGCTTATTGGGTCGATAACCCTTTCATTCATATCCAGTTGACCATTGAAATAGGGGTTATCGCTTTTATTGAGCTTGCCGGTGCCGGAATCGTACTTCCATTCGAATTTTTCAGAAATCATATTGCGTTTTTGACCATCACGTGAGGTGATTTTGTCTGCTTTTATCTTAGAGTATTCACTAAATATGTTTCGGAGTTCTTTTTTCTCTGCTTTGCTCATTTGTGATAGCGGTTTTCTTTTTTCAAACCTTTTTTGGATTATATTAATTTCTCTTTCGGTTGGGGTTCGCCAATAACTCATTTCATGTCCGATGGTTTCCCGTTGTTTTTCATAACGCCAATCTCTTGCCGCACGTCGTTCACTAAGCAAATCATCTTTCGACCAATAGGAGACACGTTTGGCACCGGCTTTCAGTTCCAGCCATGAAGTCGGCCGCCAGTCAAAGTTAAAGGCGAGATTGATTTCCTGACGCTGCCCTTTTCGCGATGGTGACTGGAAAAAGTACATATTGGTGGCATTGTAGTCATCATTGGAGCCAAGGTGTTCCCGTTGGAAATTTCCCATTAAGGTCAGATCCAGAGTGGGATGTAAGGCAAATTTATTGGAGAGATCAACCCCCCAACGATTATTCTGGGAATGAGTCGTGGCGCCATCGATCAATGTGCCGTCAATATTCGAGTTCCTGCCTTCGAGACCGTTTTCCCAACTCCAGTCCCTGTTAACGGGGGTGCGCGGATAGCCCCCGGAGGTGTTGGTATTGCTGGTGGTGCGGGTTGTCCACAGGTTGATATCGAAATCAACATAAGGGTTATCTGTGGGCTGCCATTTATAGCTCAGGTTGGCCGCTTGCTGGTGGACATTCGCCAGTGGCCATTGAGGAACCTTATTTTCTGCGGGATCAACCCAGCCCAGGCGTGAGGGCATAATATCGCCAAATTCCATGCGGGTATCTCGAAGACCCAACAGCAGTACCTGATCATCGCTGAAACGCCAACTGTTCTTGATTAGCACGGAGCGCATCTCACTGGAAGTATTGGGAACTTCATTGCCGGGGCGATAGATACGAGCAGCAAACGGCAGATAAGGGTCCAATGTTGTCCGGGCGCCTTTCATCAGTTCCCGGTCAGCTTGTGTAATATCCTCATCATAACGATGAGCGCCTCCTTTGCCGGCAAAATAGTTCCCCTGACGGCGGTAAGCATAGGCCAGCATCAAATCAAAATATTCCTGCCGTGTACCCACCGCGACGCGGAAAGCATTATCTTTAAAGCCAAACAGTTTATTGTCTTTCGATGAGTGGGGCGTGACCTGTAAGGCTGGGTCTGTTTCGATACCATTGCGGGCAAAATTCGGCACATCACGGTAGTCTTGTCCCAATGACAGGGATGGTGTGCGCTCTCTGACGGAATTACTGCTGGTTTCCAGTTTGGTATTAATGCCAAAAGTTTCCCCTTTCGGTACCACATCATCAATGCCTAAGGTTTTAATAGCGACGGCACCGCCGACAGAACCTTTGATTCCACGGCTGAGAGAAGAGCCTTTTTCAATTTCAATACTACTGATTAAGTTTGGATCGATATAGTTGCGGTTATTGGCACCATGGTAACCGCGCCCGACGGTAATCGCCTGTTCTGTACCATCAATCGTAACGGGAATACGCCCTTGCCCCTGAACACCACGAATATTGATATCCAGAGCGCCACTATTACGGGCATCACCGCTGTATACGCCCACCGCTCCTTTAATTAAATCGGCGGGAGAGGTGCCCTTATAGCGTTCGATCTCCTTTTTGCCGATATAAATATTGGAGATATCTTTGTCATAAACCGCATCATAACCGGCTTCATCTTTATCACTGTTCTCTGTGACACGAATTTTACCGAGATCTGTCTTGCTGCTTGAGGCCGTCACCGTCGGTTGGGATTCGGCAAACAGCGGCGGTACCGCCAGTGAAAATGCCAGTGATAATGCCACTGTGATAGGGGTGAGTCGGGTTTTAATACGGTATGTCATGGATATCTCTTGCCTCGATTTGTCGATTATCATCACACAAATAAAAAACAACACATTTTTGGTTAAAAATACTTTTCCAGCCGGATGAGGATTTCGTTTTTGTTATAGCTGTACAGCCAGGCCACATTGCTGTGATTGCGCCGATGGCGGAACGTCACAGAAGGTGTCATGCCCCAAATTTCTGCGGCCGGCACTTTAATCACTGCGCTGTAAATCTGTTCGTTATCCTGACGCCGGATCTTTGTCATTGGGTGACTTGCCCCAAAATGGCGCTGTTTCAATGTGGCAAACAGGGAGCCGTTAATGCCGGGATAGATCTGCCCGGCAATCCCTGCCCGAACGCCCCATTGCTGATAGCGATCCACGGCATACTGCTTGTTGTCGCGGTAAACCCAATCGCCGCCGCCAAACAGGACAACGTCTTTGTTTATGGAATGGAACAGGGTGAGATAGGTTGAGGAAAAGCTGCCATCTTTCCGGCGGAACGGTTGTTGGTAACGTAGCTGTTTATGCTCAAGCTCCACATTCAGGGCGGTTTGGGCAGTGAAAGCCCATCGCCACTCGGTCTTGGCGCCGGTGGCTCGGTAACCGGCATCGTCTGCACGTTGTTTATATTCAAACAAGGGGCCAAACGAGAAATCATGACGCTTGCTTTTATAGTTATAGCCACCCACCAGCAGCAACGTATTTTCGTTTTCATCGTGGTAATCACGGTAATTTTCGCCATAAATCAGGCTACGGCCAAAAATGCCATGATGACCGGTAAGCTGATAGCGCCGGCTTAATGTGGCGTCATAAGACATGCCCCAGGCTTTGACGGCTTTTGGTATTCGCTGTTCAATATTACATTTATCTCCCACGTAGTGCGTACAGATTGGTTCCCGATCAGGAGACATATTGACGTTATCGTTATAGGCGTAACCGGCCGAGAAAGAGCCGCGCCAACTGTTTCTCAGCGTTATCGCTTCCAGATAGCTGTTAATATTTTTCAGTACGGCTTCTGGCAGGGTTTGCGCCTGATACAATCCGGTAAACAGTTGTTCGGCTTCCCGGTTTTTATGATCCTCAAAATAGACCCGGGCCAGTTCCAGTGTGATACGGGGAAAATCGGGTTGTTGATGCAGGATTTGTTGGTAATGGTCGGCGGCGAGATCCAAATCCCCGTCAAAACGTGCCAGCCCACCCTGGGCAAAATTAACCAGCATCACATCATGCTCCGGCAATTTTAGATAAGCCGTGAGGAAGCGCCTGACATCCGGCCATTGTTGATGGTTAATGGCGAGAAATAATGCCTGGCCGATATCATTAATATTATTTTCTACCTGAAACGTTTGCCCGTTAATCACAATTAACGATGAACCATTCTCAGTAAAAATGGGGTCTGGTGTCATCAGGCTGGCTTCATTTTCTCGTTGATTATGTTGTGCCTCCTGCCAGATTTTTTGGCTGGTATCGTCATCGGCATAGCCTGGCAGGGACAGGCATAAGGCCACCACTGCGGTGAATAATATAGAGGGTGTTCTATTGTCAGACATCGTAAAACCAGATCACAAAGCCCACGTTATTAAACATAAATGGCCATTAATTAAATAAAGCCGTTAAATAAAACAGTAATAATTAGAAACCTAATAAATAAAAACAGAGAACAGCGCCAACAATGGCACTGTTCTCTGGAAAATTAGGGATTACTGTTTAGAACCACCAAAAGCGGTATCTTTGGAGTTGTCGTCAGCAAATGTGGCATATCCGGCCAAACTGGAAGCACTGTCACCAAAGAAGTGGCCTTGGGTTTGTCCCTCAAGATCACCAGTTGTAGCAATACCTTGGAACTTAGCATCAGTGCCAATATTGGCATCAATATCAATTGTCATTGCAGTGTTTTCCAGTGAACCCACCAGCGTTTTCTCACCAAAATCTGCGGTAAATGTACCGGACAGGGCATTATCACCGCTGTACTGGTTAATACCGGTCACGGTATAAGTCGCTGTACCGTCGGTTGGAATATTGGTGGTAATGTCTTTGCCAGCATAATAAACCGTATGGGTCTTATCATCGGCTTTACCCGTCTGAGACCATTCACCGAAGTAAACGTCCGCATTGGCTACTTTGCTGAAATGGAATACTCCCATCCCGCCGTGAGAGCCGGGTGCGCCTGCCATCGAGATATTATGGATGCCATTGCTGTCAGCCGGTGCCATGCGGGTTAAGCCAGCAAAGCCAGTGACTTGACCACGATAAACGGAACTGACACCAATACCCGGCTCACCGCCTTTGCCGCCATGTGGGCCTGAACCTGGCTGGGTTACACCAACCTTAATATAAGATGGTTTGCTTATTTGACTCTGACCAAATCCTACTTCTGCCTGAGCCTGTGCCATAAATCCCAGTGCGCCTAAAGCGGCGACTAATACATTTAATTTTTTCATCATTATCCTCGTTTGGAATGGGGGATCCCTCGTTACCCAATCTTAAAAACGGCCTGATTTATTGCGCGAGAAAAAGCTACACCGTTCAAATGATAATGTAAATGATAATTATTACTATTTGTTACGCTAATTATAGGGTTTATTAGTCATTGGTTCTGGTTATTTTGTTGATTTTTATTTTATTTTTAGCATTTTAAATCAAACTTAAACGCGCTAATTTTTTTATTGACAATGTGAGGTAGGTAGATTTTATTTACTGACGTTATTTTGTTGTTAACAATATAATTAGCCTTGAAAGAATTTCATTTGTAATTAAATTGAACGGGTGATGTAACGACTTATTATCATTAAAACTATCCCATCTATTTTATATGGATAGCTATTCATTCCCTGTTATGGTGAAATTTGGCAACAAAGAACCCGTTAAATAAATTTTACTTATCTTTAATAACCTACATTTATTGCAGGTAATTAAAGTGAAATCCGTTACGTGAAAGAATGAAAAAGGTCTATTGGGAGAACCATGATGGAAGCAAAAATAATTATTCAATCTGCTGAAGAAAGGACCGATCTTGCTGATGAGAGGGAGGCGCTGATTGATAACAATTGGCCGCTGTTTATGAATTATGATGCGGTCGCAGAAAAATATTGGGACACATTATATGAGCCCGGTTTCAGCCGCTTTCAAAAATTCGCCATTCTGCAACAGGGGAAAGCAGAGCGTCTTGTTGGTGTGTTGCACTCAATTCCGTTTCCCTGGGAACATCATTCATTAGAGCAATTGCCTGATGAAGGGTGGGATGCGGTGTTCGAGGCGGGTGGGGCAGCGAAGGGAAAGGTGCCCGCCAATATGGTATCAGCCCTGAGTGTCACCATTGATCCCGCGTTCCGAGGTCAAAACATTCCGGCGTTACTTATCAACAGCCTGAAACAGACTGCCCGCAATGAAGGGTTGCAGGGGCTGGTTGTTCCTGTCAGGCCAAGTTTGAAAAGCCAATATCCCCTGCAAGACTTTGTCGAATATTGTGGTTGGAAAAATGACAAAGGTGAGCCGTTTGATCCGTGGGTTCGCACGCATTATCGTTTAGGCGCCAAAATCATCAAGCCCGCCCTTCGCTCCATGGATATTTACGGCACCGTAGAACAGTGGCAGGAATGGACAAACATGAAGTTTCCGCAAAGCGGGGAATACATTATTCCCGGTGGCTTGGTGCCGTTGGTTGTAGATGTTGAAAAACAGATGGCGTATTACATTGAACCTAATTTGTGGATGTACCACAGCCTCGATTAGCAATATTTTTCTCACTGTATCTGGATTCCGTTTTTATCATAACGGTACAACCAACTCACTACTGTTCGATCAATCGGCTGGGATGGGTATACACGGTTGCCCGTCCCGGTTTACAAAATCCGATCAACGTGAGATTGCATTTCTGGGCGACTTCAATGGCAAGCGAGGTTGCGGCAGAAACAGCAAAGACAATTTCCACTCCACAATTGGCTGATTTTTGCACCATCTCATAACTGGCGCGGCTGGAAACCAATACCGCACCCGGTTGCCAGCCCATTGTTGCCCGCATTCCCAGCAACTTATCCAGTGCAACATGGCGGCCGATATCTTCACAACCCCCCAATAATTTTCCCTCAGGATTAATCCAACCCGCTGCATGGGTACAGCCGGTGAGTGCACCGATTTCCTGAACCTGCGGTAATTGGGCAAGCGCCGCATCAAGGTGAGAAAGTGAAAACGTTTGGGTGAAAGGCAAGGGCGCGATGGGACGAAAGACCTCGGTCAGTTGCTTTGTGCCGCAGAGACCGCAGCCAGTTCTCCCTGCCATATTGCGTTGGCGTTCTTTTAATCCCGCAAAGCGGCGGCTGGAAAGTTCAATGTGCATTTCAATGCCCCCGTGACAGCTCGCCACCGCATCAATACCCCGAATGTCCTGCGCCGATGTGATGATCCCTTCCGACAATGAAAATCCGATGGCGAAATGGTCAAGATCTTTGGGACTGGCCATCATCACAACATGGGAAATACCGTTATAGACTAATGCGACAGGAACTTCTTCGGCCACCCAATCCGGCGTTGGCTTACCCAAGTGGTCACCGTGTTGGGCATTTTTTTGCTGAACCTGTTTTTGTTGAACATACGTGCGGCTAGCACCGCTGATTTCTTGCATGGTTAACTGATTTTCTGACCCTGCATTATTCAAAGTGAATTCCCCAGAGGATTGATTCATAATTTTTTCGGTTTTCTATCGCTATATTGAGTTCAGTTTTTGCATTATCGATTTTCTTTATCTTATTCAATAGTTCTTGTCTAAATTGGTCGTATAGTGCCACTTCAGTTTCTGCAATATTAACGCTAATTGATAACCATCTCCTGAAGTTTGTGAAGGGTTGTTCCTTGAATGTACAAAGCCTCGGTGTGGCAGCGGGTTATCTATTTGCTTTTACGGCACCCGTTCGGGACACACTGGGAAATAGAAAATCAAGTACACCGGGGGCTGGGTATTAACCTTTGGATTTAATGCATTGGGCAAGAAATAAACATTCACGCTCTTACCCTGATCAATTTAATTGATAGAATTAGTGTACTCTGTTGCTATTGATAATAGTAATGATTACCATTATTGTTATTATTATCAAGTTGGCATTGTAAATATAAGATTATTATTCGGAGGTGAAATTTAAAAGAAAATTAGTGAAATAAAATTATCATTTTATAACACATATAACACATATAACACATATAACACATAAATATATTCATTTAAGCAGTTTTAATTCTATTGATGGAAGAAGCTTTCTGTGGCAATTACACACGAATTTAATAAGACAGGAAATATCATGAGGTTAAGAAACAAACTATTTTTATTATTTTTTATTTCTGTAAATAGCTACGCGAAAAATGACAACTATGTAATTAATCCATTGGGTCTTTCTACTCAGGTTCGGTTTGCAGGTATAACTGATAATGGTGAGATATTTGCAAATATGCGCGATCCAGTGTTTGGTACTTCTTGGGAAGGCGCAAGGGTTCAGCGTACGGGGTTTGATTTCACTCCAAGTAAATGGGGAAATGGATTTGTTTATGCCGTTAGCCATGATGGATACATATTAAGTTATAAATTTAGCATTGCAGATATGAATTATCGCTACACTTTAGCCAGTGCTAATTCAACAGTAGACATGGGATTTCTGGGAGCAATTAATGGAAGCCCAGATAAAAAAGATAATATAAATATTGTTGGAAGAGAGATATATATGTCTTCCAAGGGCAAGGTGATAGCATACACCACATCGAGAGATACAACTGATTTCCTGAACGAAAACAATAAACCCTATCATCAATATTTACCTTCGTTCTATAAAAATGAAAAACTTACTCGATTGCCAGTAATGAGTGGGTTTAGAGATGGGTATATGAATGGAATATCGAATGCCGGTGATATTATGGTTGGTTATTATTATAATGATGGAGCAGGTAACAACCAAGCATTTAAATATGAAAATGATGCGACTATTAAATTAAAACATATAGGTGGAACTAACAGTAGAGCCGAGGGAATATCAGGAGATGGAAAAGTCATTATAGGTGCAAGTACCATTTCTGATAAAAGCAATATTATTCATGCTGTGAAATGGGTCGGAAAAGAGGTTATCGACCTGGGAATTGGTAATGAAGACGATTCCTCTATTGCAAAAGCGGTAAACCGAGACGGGACAATTATAGCTGGGGATATTTTAACTGATACTGATAAAAGAACTTCAGGCACCGCGTTTGTTTCAAGAAATGGTGAAATTAAAGGGTTAGATCCAATTCGTAAAAATTCGGCAACAGGTGTCACAGGAATATCGCCCGATGGAGATGTTATTTGGGGGCATTCAAGCAGCCAAAATGTGGTATGGGTATATGATAAAGATGGTAAAACCAATCTTTACGGATTAGTGGATACAGGCAATTCATATATTTCGGTTCAATTGTTAGGTTCGGATATCTTTTCTTCGTTTGAAAAACAATCCATATATTTAGACCAATTACAACGCGGTTGTTATACGACTAAAAAAGGAAACGTTTGCTATAATATTTTCACCGATAAAAAGAAAAATGGACATCTTAGTGATGTGGACACTGGCATTTCAATTGGCTATGGTATTAATGATAATTTATCTGTCGGAGTATCTTTCGATAAGGGAATCGATAGCCTATCAAACTATGAATACATCAAGGAAAATGGAAATGTCGGCGTTGGGTTATTCGCAAGTTGGAATGAGTCGCTTGAAGATGGTGCATGGTATGTACAAGCAGGAGCTGGTGCTAATAAAGTTGATCAAAACATTAACCGACCAGTATTAGAAAACACTGAAGCCGCCGATGGCAAAACCAAAGTATCTGGATTTAGCGCGAATATTATGGTCGGTAGAATATATGACCTAAATAATGGTGCCATCAATTTTCATTCAGGATTAAAATATACAAACATATTAAGGAAAGGATATACAGAAAGCCACGTGAAAGTACCCTTCACCTTTGATGATATGAAAGATGAAACGCTAAAAGTAGCACTGGGTGCTGGTTATGAGTTTGAGTTATTTAAGAATTTAAAATTGAATACAACAATCGAAGCAAGGTTAAATGCAACTACAAACAATAATAAATTAACTTATTCCGCCTACTCTCCATATATAGGCTACCACGAGAACGAAAAAAAACGTACCTTCCCAGAAGGCACTCTAACGACGGAATTAGAATATTCAATTAATGATTCAGCTAACATAAAATTAACTCCTGCCTTGCATAGAACCTCAACCGGTGAATATGTGAGTTCATTCTCATTAGGTATTTCAGGTGAATTTTAATTAGGTATTAAAATAACAAGGTAAAAAAATGAATTCCAATTACAAACGGGGCTTTATTTTAATTATTATTCTATTTGTCTGTGGTAAGGCTTTTGCTGACACAGAAAGTAAATTGATCGTTATCGCGCCCAAAAATGAAGAATCAGACTGGAAAAGTAAAGATTCTAAAGTCACTATTTTGCGAGAGGAAATAGAAAAAAGCAAAGGTGACGGAGTTGCCGAGTTATTACGTGACATTCCTGGTATTAAGATATTTGATGGTGCTTCAGCGGGTAAAAAAGAAATAATGATCCGCGGCGAAATGCCTTCTCGTTCACTTATTTTGATTGATGGGCAGGAGATTACGTATCAGGACGGATCTTATAGCACATCTGCTGGATTTTTGGTTGATACTGACATCATCGATAAAATTGAAATTATTAAAGGACCCAATTCTATTCTCTATGGTTCACAAGCCATTGGAGGAACTGTAAATATCATCACAACCAAAGGCAGTTCTGACGGGAAGTTAATGCATGGATCCGTTAAGACGATTTATGATGGTGGCTCAAATGGTTTTACAGCCCAAGGATCTTTATACGGAAATGTTGGAGACTTTACTTATCGAGTTTCGGGTAACTCAGCAACGCACGGAAATAGAAAATTACCTTCTGGCCATGCCGAAGGCACAAAGTTTGGAAATAAAAGTGACTCATATTGGCTTGGTTATGCAAATGGAAAGCATTCATTTGGGTTAGCATATGATAATTACTCGCTATACACTAATATGTACTGGGAAGCAAAAAAAATACGGATTGTATTCAGAACACACACTGAAATTCCCAGAGATTAAACGTGGAAAAATTGCGTTGTTCTACGACTATGAACCTGACATCAGATATGCCGATTTAATTCACTTGGATGCTTTCTCTCAAGATATCACAATGAAAGGTTCATTTGATTCTTACATTCAAAACGGTGGGTTTACTCGGGAAGGTTTTGATACCGACGTGCGTTCAAAGACTCATTATGAACAAAGCTCCAAGGGTATTAATTTAAAAATTAAAAGCTCGATTACAGATGATTTGAAACTCACTACCGGAGGTCAAATCATTCGTGACCAATCAAAAGGTGATAATAATTCACTTAATGGTGCGCGATATTTCGATCAGGATAGAAATCAGCATTATTTTGAAAGAAATTTACTGAATAAGAGGGGGCAGTGGGAGCAAGGAATTGATTCAATATTTGGTGAGTTTAATTACGAATTGACTGACAACGTCAGCACTAGTTTTGGCGTTCGTCAAAGCTGGGTTAATTCAAAGATAGATAATAATAACACGACTGCTTATACCTACCCTCACCTTAATTTGGGCGGCGGATATGTAGATTACTCTTCAATCAATAAGGTTCTGTATGGTAACAACAATGACATATCTGATTCGGCACTCACTTTTTCAACAGGGATCTTATATGAAGGTATTGATAACACTATACTAAGAGCTTCGGTTTCAAAAGGGGTTATCTTTCCTAAACTTAATCAATTGTATTTTCAAACGGATACAAGTGATGGCGTTAAATTTGGAAACCCGTTCTTAAAGAAAGAGGAAATGATAAATTACGAAGTGGGAGCCAGATATAATGGAGATGCATGGTATGTCGATTCAAGTGTATTCTTTTCCAAGTCTAAAGATTACATTACAACTTTCCCATGCACGAATGATAACGCCATCTTATGCAATAATGTCGTTCACAGTGGGAAATACCAGCACTTTGCTAACGCCGATACTGCGAAAACCTATGGTCTTGAAGCTTACATAGAGTATAACGGCTGGGATATTTCTCCTTACATGTCGTTCACCCTAATGAAAAGATCGATGGAATATGGCTATATCAGTTTCGATTACAATAATGCAGGTGGATATGATACGGGTAAACAAAAGACTAAAACGGATGAATTAGGTATACCTCTAATCAGTGGGCTAGTCGGGTTGAAAAAAACAACGTTATTTAACGACTTTACACTTGACTCTAAATTATTCGTTCGATATGCAAGTGAAGCCAAATATAACACCAAAATTTCACAAAAGTATAATGAAGTGTATTCCGATGGAAGGCCTGCATGGAAAACAGTTAATTTAGCATTTGATGGTATTTTTGGTGATGAGGATAATTATCGCGTTGGATTGGAGCTTAATAATATTTTCAATGAGAAATATAGGGATAGCCAAGAATCGATACCAGCCAAAGGATTTCATTCCGTCTTTATGCTAGGAATCAAGTTTTAGTTAGCTAACCCATTAACAATAAAGTTTGCTTTATAACAAAAACCGGGACCCTGTACCTGAATTTGTGTAATTGCCTGTATTTGATATGTTTAATTTATCAACTAAAACAGGTGAAAAGATGGACGAGAAAAAATTACACGTTCTGGCTACTGAGCTGGCGAAAAATCTCAAGACCCCCGACGATCTGAGCCAGCTCTCCCGCTTCCTCAAAAAACTGACCGTTGAAACCGCCCTTAAGGCAGAACTGGCTGCCCATCTGGGCCATGAAAAACACCAACCAAAATCCGGTTCCAATACCCGTAATGGCTACTCGTCTAAGACCTTGCTGACCGAAGACGGCGAATTAGAGCTGCAAATTCCCCGTGATCGTGAAAGCACGTTTGAACCGCAAATTGTCAGGAAGAATCAAACGCGGATCACCGGTATGGACAGCCAGATACTGGCTTTGTATGCCAGAGGAATGACAACCCGCGATATCGCGGGTGCCTTCAAGGAACTGTATGATGCGGATGTTTCGCCGTCACTCATTGCGAAAGTCACGGATGCCGTGAAAGCTGAGGTGATTGAATGGCAGAACCGTCCATTGGACAGCCTGTATCCGATTGTTTATCTGGATTGTCTGGTGGTCAAAGTCCGTCAGGATAACCAAATCATCAATAAATCGGTCTTCATCGCGTTGGGGATTAATACCGAAGGACACAAGGAACTGTTGGGGCTGTGGCTGGCTGAAAACGAAGGGGCCAAATTTTGGCTCAGTGTGCTGACGGAACTCCATCATCGTGGGCTAAAAGATATTTTTATTGCCTGTGTTGACGGACTAAAAGGGTTCCCTGAGGCGATTAATACGGTCTATCCGCAAACGCGGGTCCAACTGTGCATTGTTCACATGATACGTAATAACCTGCGCTATGTGTCCTGGAAAGACGCGAAAGCGGTGGCCAAAGATCTGAAACAGATTTATCAGGCCCCGACAGAAGAAATGGCTCAGCAAGCTTTGGCGGCTTTTGCTGAACAATGGGATGAGCGTTATCCCCAAATCAGCCGCAGCTGGCGAGAAAACTGGGGTAATCTGTCTACGTTCTTTGCGTATCCCGCTGAAATCAGGAAAGTCATTTACACCACGAATGCCATTGAATCGCTGAACAGCGTCATCCGGCATGCTATCAAGAAACGCAAAATCTTCCCGTCGGATGACTCGGCGAAAAAAGTTATCTGGCTGGCGATTCAGGCCGCCTCTAAAAAATCTATGGTCTTCCCCCATTTTTGCAACACTCATTTTGATGTATGGTTGGCTTGCTTAAATCTATCCGGCGTCTCTATGAGTATGGATACCCGCGCCACGATGAGTTCCGCGCCTGATGAACCTAAAAATGGACTCGGCTTCAATAAGCCACTTTAGCCACTTTTTAGTTCAGGTTTTTCATCAGGCCGATTGGCCGTTCATGTCATCAATAATCAGTCTTCGCAAAACCAGATGGATAACGTGTATTTCACTGTTTAATCATCAATTTATTGAGTCAGTCAGTATCTATTAGGCCTGATACTCATTTTGCCGAGTGGTGATTGCCCAGGCTATTCGTGCCAGCTTGTTAGCCAGCGCACAGGCAACCACATTCGAATGCTTCTTGCTGAGTTGTGCCTGAACCCACTCTGCAAGTCTGCCATGCTGATGCTCAAGCCGCATTATAAACGCGCGGGCGCACTGAACCAGCAATCGGCGCAAATTTTTGTTGCCGCGTTTGCTGATACCTAGCAGGGTAGGTTTCCCTCCCGTACTGTATTGCCGGGGAACAAGTCCCATTGAGGCAGCAAAATCGCGGCTGCATGAAAATTGTTTGCCATCACCGAGCTGGGATGAGAGTAAGCTGGCCGTAATTGGCCCCACACCCGGAATTGTCATGATGCGTTGAGCGGTGTCATCTCCACGGATGGACTGATTTAATTCTGCTCCCAGCGCCGTTATTTGCTCGACAAGATAAAGGTAGTGGGCATGTAATTTCATCAGCAAACGGCTCAGATAATCGGGCACTTCGCGTTCTGCCAAAACCAGAGATAACCGTTTAATGACCGCCTCGCCTTTTGGCAGACTGATACCAAACTCCAGCAAGAAAGCGTGCATTTGGTTAGTGGTCTTTACCTTATCTCTGATGAGTGATTCTCTGACACGATGCAGCGCTCTCATCGCCTGTTGAGTCTCTGTTCTCGGCTGGACAAAACGCATGGAGGGGCGTGATGCTGCTTCACATATCGCCTCTGCATCAACGAAATCATTTTTGTTACTTTTGACAAAAGGACGAACAAACTGCGGAGATATCAGCTTTGCATCATGGTCTAAATCAGCGATACGGCGAGCCATAAAATGTGCACCCGCACAAGCTTCCATCACGACGGTAGTGGATGAACACCCGGCTAAAAATTCCATTAATTTTGTGCGGGTAAATTTTTTACGTAGCATAGTCTTGCCGAATTCGTCCTGACAATGGATATGGAAAGAATGCTTGCCAAGATCGATACCAATAAGTGTGACGTTTTGCATGATGGCCTCTCCAGAAAGAAAATACCCTATAAGAGTATCGCTACAGGGTGGGGAAGACCATCTCATTATGGACGATGCCGCTCCAAGATTGGCGTCTTGCAATGAGTCGATTTATGATTGAATTCGGTGACCGTTTAAACGGTCACATATAATGAATATGAAATGGCGATTACACAAAATCGTAAACAGGGTCAAAAATCATCGACACAGCAATAAAGTTCTTCTAAAGTCACCATAGCCTGAGGATCCCCACGATTTTGTTTTCTAAGCAAAAACTTTGATCGTGCCTCAGGCACTTAGTTCCTTTTTTCTTTTCTTCCTTATCCAGAGTTCAGGTAAGGATAGCTAAAAAGTGGGACCGTGGTCCCACTTTAATTTTTACTTCTTAAATAACGGCAGCCCGTTTTCAGCGCGCCATTTTTTTACACGAGCCAGGACACCTTCTGGAGAATCATCATCACCCTCATTGGGGTAAAAAATTAAATCACTGCCATCTGGGTGCTGAGTTAGGAGTCTAAACTCGGAAACTGCATAATCCATCTGTTGATCTGTATCGTAATTAGCATCAAAAATTTTAGTAATGAATGCTAGAAATTCAGCTTCGGTATAATCTTCAATTTTATTCTTGCTCATAAATTACTCTCTATTTATTTGAATGAATGCGAATGTGGTTTTTAGGAGTCATGATCCGTAAAAAGTGGGACTGTGGTCCCACTTTAATTTTTACTTCTTAAATAACGGCAGCCCGTTTTCAGTGCGCCATTTTTTTACACGTTCCAGAATTCCTTCTGGAGAATCATCATCACCCTCTGCTGGGTAAAAAATTACATCACTGCCATCCGGGTGCTGGGTCAGGTATTCAAACGCAGAAACAGCATCCACGTCTTCTTGTTCTGTATCATGATCACTGTTAAAAATTTTTGTCACGAAGGCCAAAAATTCAGCTTCAGTGTAGTCTTCAAGTTTATTTTTGCTCATAAATTACTCTCTGCTATTTTGAATGAATATTAATGTGGTTTTTTGGTGTGACAATCCGTAGATTATCAACATTATAAACTTCACCGCCATGCTGAATTTCGTCAACATGGTGCAATTCAAGTTTTTTTCTGCCGCCAACCTGATCTTTTTTACGGGCAAATGGCGCTTTTCCTTTTTCAATCGCTTTTTTATTACCCTTTGTTTTTATGTTTTGTTTTAATTTAGGATCTTTTTCAACTGCTTTCCATATAGCTTCTCTCAATTTATCAAATGAGCTGAATTTTTTCCCTCTTAATTTATCCGCGACGCTTTTTGGAATTGGCGAACCTAATTCGTTAGATACATCATTCAACCAATTATCACCGACATCTTCCCCATTTCCAGTTACGGTGCCTGGTTCATTTCGCGCGCTTTCTTTTTTCTTCTCTTCTTCTACTTTTTGTTCTTTTTCTTTTTTCTTGGCTTCCGCTTTTTTGCGGTTTTCTATAGCTATATTTAATTCATTTTTTGCATTATCGATTTCCTTTATCTTATTTAATAGTTCTTGTCTAAATTGGTCGTATAGTACCGCTTCGGTTTCTACAATATATACAGCTAATTGATAACCATCTCCTGAAGCTTGCGAAGGGTCTATATCATCAGGAGATGCTGTGAAATGTTTTCCTCCATATTTAAATAGGTTATCCAAATCATTTTTATTTTCAATTGATACTGTAAATGGTATTGAATAACTATTTCCATAAAAACTGGCTGAACCTGGTACCGATCTGGAAAAAGGGTATTTGTCCGCATCTTGTAATAATAGACCCTCCGGTGTATTTTCAATTTTTGCGAGGGCTTGTTGTTTTTCGTTCTCAATAACTTTAAATTTTTCTACATTTTCTATAGCCTCGATTAGTTCTAATGCCGCTTTTTCAAGAGGATGGGTATCTAACCATTCTCGCTCTCTAATTTTCGTCTCTTCCAACTGAGCCTTTTCTTCTGCCAAAGTGGGAACTTTAGAAACAGAAATGTACATAGGCTCATGTTTGCCATCAAAATCAAGAATTGCATGATGGGTATCAGAAATGCCAATGGGTGAAAATATTCCAACTGTAGGCGCAGTATTAACGTTAGATAGATTTTTAGTAAAAGGTTTTGAGTTATCAATCCTAATTTGCATGGGTTTCATCCCAGCCACAATTTGGGCAGAATAAACGTTAGTTTTATGCGTTTTTTCTGCTTTTACTACGGGAACGCTAGTCGGATTTCTGGTGATAGACATTTGGCGCTGTTGGGTTTTTGTATCAACAACAGGCTGAGAAACCACGTCTGCAACAACTTTGTTTTGGCCGCGGATTTTTGCATTAAGTTGATCCATTGTCAGGGAACCCACAAACAATGTTGCTGCTGGCAGTGCTGCAATTTGATAGAGATCTTTGACATTAACACGGCTTGCTTCTTTTCTGGCTTTTTCAATAGCTTCTCTTTCTATTTTTGCCACGGCATCCTGTCTTTTTGCTTCCAGGTCTAGCGACATTGATATAATTGCTGCTACGGGGCCAGCGAACCGCGCACCAAACCTTGCTAATCCAATTGCTTCACTCGCAATGCGTGTGGCAAGAGGATTTGAATTGTTGATGTAATTTCCGAAGCTCATTAACCCCGTATCAAGCATGCCAATATTGACTGAAGTACTTAAAATCCCATTAACGGGAAAAACCAAAGCGGGAATACCGGGGCGAGCCATACTGAGGGCAGCTACAGCATAAGCAGATGAACGGGTAGAACCATTTGTACCAGAACTACCACCGCCATTATAATCGCCAAAACCATTCACGTTTCCCCAGCCAGCGTCCCTGGATGGTCCAGGTGCTGTTACAGTCATTGTGTCGTGCATTTTTTTTCCTTCTTTAATTAATTAATATCACTAAATCCCACGTGTTTTGAACGGTTGCTGATTAAACAACTAAATTGATAGTTACCGTTCCTTGTTCATGATATTAACAATATGGAAATGAAAATTTTACTTAACTTAACTGTATGATTAACAGGACAAAATTGGTATTTTATGGACGTAAATATCCAAGTAATTGGTGATTGGATATGTCAAATAAATTGATTTGTAATGAATGTTGGGGAGCAGGTGAAATTGCTGAAAAATAAGATGGGACCGCGGTCCCACTTGTTTTCTATGCAGAGAAATGCAGGTCATAAGCGGTCTGGAGACGTAACCCAAACTCCGGCGTGCTTCCCAATGCGGCAGCGATACGAATTGCCAGCGGTGAAGTTAACAAAACCGAAGGCTGTATTTCGCCTCCGGTTTTATAAGATGTTATTGATTTTAATCGCGGAAGAGTGCTTTTAGCCTCTTATTCGCCTGCTGCTTATCAAAAGGCTCCAGCGATTTATCGGGGGATAAGCCGACATACTCTAATTCTTCTGCTTCCTCTTCTGACAGGACTTTTTTCTTCCTTAACTTAAGCAAGTCATTCCAATGCCAAATGCCACCCGAATCTTCCGCCGGACAAAGGCCATTCCCTGCGATCACTTCGGGCTGGATAATATCTTTTGACAGAATTTTCTCTACGGTTATCTGGTGGAACCAGTCATCACCAAAGTCATATTGGTAATTGAGTTCATCGCCAACGTCCTCCAGAAATACACCGATGCGCAGTTGGTCATATTGTTCTTCTGGAATATCGATTTCTGAAAGATTAAAGCTGTGCAGATGCGCGTTTTTCCAGCCCATCGCATCTTGTATCACATAATGAAATTCATTCAGTGTGAGCTGATTGCTGACACGGAGACGACGCCATACCGCCGGGCTTGCATCGAGTAAACTCACTTTGACCACCAAGCCTTGGGGTTCAATCTCCTCTTCTTGTGCCATATAGAAATATTCGAAACTGATTTCAGCCAAGGAATCAAATAAATAAAACCGCTTGCGGTTTAACGCCGGATCTCTGAGGGCATAGGCCAAATCCAAAAATTGCTCTACCAGATCGGGTTCTTGTTCTGGCTGCCTGCATTGTTCGATGATCGCAGAATAGGTCAGGCGTTCAACAAATATCTCCCGGTTTGCATAGTAATAGAGCTTCAATAAGTCCCTGGGTTTTTTCGCCTGCAACAAATACTCTTCCGGTGCCAGCCAGCTCAGCAATAATGATGAACCCATCGTGATGCCAAGGCGACTGCGATCCTGCCGTTTGGCATCGGCCTGATAACCGAATTTTCGGCTCCAGTGTTCTAATTCAAAAGGTTCTGGCTGTGTCCATTCGAGGGGAAGTTGCGACAACCAATACAGTGAGTCGATATCAAGCGGTGTGTTTTTATTTTGCTGAACGGAAAGTATCCACGGTAAAATTTGTTGCAGCCAGTCAGGGGAGACAGGGGTAAAGTCAATATAATTATCGTGGGAGTTTAATTCGTCAATCAATTCAGGGATGGTGCGCTCAGGCGCAACATTCAGCAAGCTCTCACGGATGCCCGATTTAAAATCCAGCATCATATTCATTTGATATTTCTGACCGCTCAACGTAATTGACAACATCATGCTGGCACAGTCATTGCCATCAACATGCGTGACGTATAATTCATGTATCTCTGCGGCCTTCTGAACGCTTTTATGGTGCGACATTCCCCTTTTTTTCCAGCGCTTAAAACAAGCGTGAATCGAATGATGACGGTTGAATCGGGCACACAGATTGACCAGTTGCAGGTGGGATACGTGTGCCCATGCAGAGGAAGGGCAATCGTCCAATGCGTGGGCGCTGGCAAGGGCAATCGGTTCTTCAAAGTACTGGGTCAGCAGAAGCAAGGCATCTATGCCCCATGGCTGTTTAGCGACTTCCGAAAATAGATGAGGTAAGGCTTCATGAGGCGTGACGGAAAGACCGCCTTCAAAAAATTCGACAAACTCAATGCCGGACTGGATTTCAAACTCCTTAAACAGTTGGTTCAGATTTGGAGGGTCTGAAGGAAAATGAGCAATGTTGGTATCATCAGCATACTCTGAGGCATTCAGGAGTTGGGTGACGTCAATGTTGATATGAAACTTATTTCTTTTCAGAACCGCTACACATAACAACAGGGATTCATTATTAATCTCATGTTCTTCTTTGGTATTAACCAAAATTTGCTCAATAATCTCTTCAAAATGCTGTTTGGCCTCAGCAGGCAATTTATTGGCGGTTAATGCCAGCTCGGCGACGGCAACTTCCAGCCAACTGGTAATGCTGTATCCCATCTGGGACATTATCTCTTTGGGCAGGCGCAACACCAGGCTAATTAACAAAAAGACATTTTCTGGTTCAGAAAACCAATCCATTTGTTGTGAGGATATAGCGCGTTGTTTTTCGGGAGTATTCGCGTATTTTGTGATTGCAGATAGCAATTTTTCAGGTGTCAATATCATCATTAATCTCTTCCGTTATCTGTATTTCAACTAAGAAGAGTGCTGGTTATCACGCCGTTCAATCCACTCTTCTTCCTTTGACTCATAGTAGTCTAACCTGAATTCTTGGCAGGTCAGTAAACTTGTGTTGAAATTTATCTACGTTATCTCCCAATTGATGGGAGATGGCAATGCCATTCCGCTGTCTGCGAGGCAAGATGGCGGGGGATTCAGCAGCATCCCCTGAAACGCGCCTTTACCCAATGGGGTGCTTGCACGATGGCCGATTATGGCTGGATTTACGTTGTCTGGAAGAGGCACATGAATTATTGCAGGTGTTGGTGTTATAAAATTTGTCAAAACACCGTGTCATGCTCTGACAGTAAAATTTGATCCGTCTCCCAATAATTCAGAAAAGCTAAAGAAAAAATGGCTGAATCCGATAAAGTATAAACAAAATTTAAATGAATTATAGACTGTAAAGGGAGTTATAAAATGAAATATGATCCACGATTAAGAACATGGGTTGAGGATGATTATAGATATGAAGATCATCTTAATTTTAAGAAGCAAATAGAAGATCAGCGGTATAAAGATATTGAATGGGAATTGGAACGGCAATTTAAAGAAAATCAAGAGGTCATAGCATTGTTATCAGAAGACGAAGCAATGGTTTATCTAAGGACACTGACTGAGCCTGATTATTATAACTCATGGAAAAATACGATTAAAGATATCTATTCATATACTGATCCACTTTCATCATTTTCTGGTAATATAAAAGATTCTTTTGGTGTGGCAAGAATAGCAAATGATTTAAGAAGTTTCGGTGTAGATGCAAAAGAGTATGTTGGTAAGGATGGGAAAAAAATATATAAAACTAACAGGTTATCCTGGCGTAAGAAACTATTTAAATGCTACAAGATACCTTGCTAATAATCCACGGATAGTGGCTTTTGGAGTGGGTACGTTAGGTATTGAAAGTGGGATTGCCCAGGGGGCTAAATTTGGTGTAGTATTCTCAGCCGCATATAGACTCGTTGAATTAATATTTAAAGATGAATATGGGTTAGTTGATTTGTTTGTTAACTTAACAATGGATGGAGCAAAATTAGCTGTATCAATAGGTATTGCTTCGGCAGCTAAGACCCTATTAGTTACTCCAGCCTTAGCAGTGGGAGGTAGTCTTATGCTTATAACTCTTGGTGTTTTTGCTCTTGGAGTTATGGTTTCATTTGCTTTATTTTGGTTGGATGATCACTTTAAAATTAGTGAAACTATAATTAAAAATTTGAAGTATAGAAAAACAAATCCAACACCATACCATCCGGATCAACTTTTTAATATGTGGGGGAGATATAGTCGTGGATAATACAAGCAAAACAAAATTATATTTAGGTATGCTATTGCTTTTTTTTGCGACGATATTATCTGTGTTTTTCTCATTGAATGATTATATCGGTTTTTTTAGGCGTGATAGTATTATTACATTCTCATGGAAGAGTGCGGGATTTATTTGGTTTAGTCCAGTGTTTATTTCTCTTGGTTATATCTTATTAAGAATATTGTTGGGAAACACTAAATCTATTAATAGTAAAGTTGGAGACTATATTGCATATGTGTCAATAATAGGGTTTATTCTTACTTTATTTATCTCTTTTTATGTCGATGATAAATTAAAAATGGAAGGGTATTTAACCTGTGATAAATCATCATGGGTGGCGCCAAATAAATATGTAAAAAACATATCTTTATGTAAATAAGCTATGATTGTTTTTAGTTGTTATCTTTAACCCACCTTTATAACAGGTGGGTTTTTAATTAATAGGTTCTGTCTTCCCATATACTATAGGCTGATGTGCCAGCGGTTATATGGTTCCATGAGATGGATTTATAGTTTAAAACAACTCTTTCATGCGGCATCGCATCGAAATTATTTATAGAATGTGGATAGACACAAGACAGATCACTAATAGTTGCTTCGGTTATTTTAACTTCATAGAATAATTCTAATTGTCCAGCTTGACCGGTTCTGTAAAAAACAAAAGTACCGTTTAAAGATTCATTTGAATCTATTGCCATCGCTAATAATGGTGATGATTTATCTATTGGTTTAATAAATTGTATGGGCTGATGACTAACGTTCTGTTGTCGTGTAATGGTATGATTCAGGCTGAGAACCTGTATTTGATCCTCGTGTCCATTTTGATATCGGTTTCCTATCGAATCCAGAGTTGAACACCCAGCAGAGATGAGACCTTGTTTTTTACCGTTTAACGATAAATAAATCATATATGACATAAGATTATATTCCTAGTTTTTAAAAAAATTCAATTTGATAGGTATAACCTAACACATAAGTAAAAATTGCAATAGTAATATAAATCAGAAAATAGACATTTAAAATGTTGTCTATTATCTGCATTAAAATGACAAATAAAAAGGTGACTTAAATCACTTGGATTAGCCTAATAATCTATTGCTTTGATTATCCTGTTTTTACAGGAAAATTTGATCCGGCTCTCAATAATTCAAAAAAGCTAAATAAAAAATAGCTGAATCCGATAAAATATGATCCAAGTTTAAGAGCATTTTTTGATGATGATTATACTCGTCATATTTCAATCATACCATTCTGGTCAATTTTTCAATATATGGGATAGATACTCTCGTGGATAATGTAAGTAGATTAAAAGTATTTGTAGTCTCAGTGGTATTTATAAGTATTGCTGTGTTTGGTGGATTAGTATCAATAAGTGACTATATTTCATTTATAACTAGAAGTGCAATTATTACGTTCTCAACCCAAAGTGCTTGGTTTATTTGGTTTAGTCCTTTATGTTTTTACTTTTCTCTATTGTTATTTAAGTATCTTATAACCAAGGAAAAGGTGATCTTTAATAATAAAATAGGAAATCTATTTGTACTTATAGGCATGTTAGGGTTTGTTTTTAGTTTGTTTTTTTCTTTTTATGTTGATTTTAAGCTGAAAAATGAAAGCTATTTTTTATGTGATAAATCATCATGGATGGCGCCAAATAAATATGTTAAGGATGTTTCACTTTGTCACTAAACATATATATTTTTCGCCCATCAAGATGTATTTATTAAAATACTACACTTTTTGTTGAATCCAAGAAAAAACAGGCACGATAACCATGATTTTTGCCACAGCGGGACATGTTGATCACGGTAAAACCACACTTATTCAGGCTATTACGGGAGTCGATACCACCCATTTACCGGAAGAGAAAAAACGCGGGAT
>NZ_JAQRFJ010000053.1:0-24936 GCF_028599065.1 Xenorhabdus sp. PR6a
TGCCAGAAGGCGTAGAGATGGTGATGCCAGGTGACAACATCAACATGGTCGTTAACCTGATTGCCCCAATCGCCATGGACGAAGGTCTGCGTTTCGCAATCCGTGAAGGCGGCCGTACTGTAGGTGCGGGTGTTGTTGCTAAAGTTATTGCTTAGTTTTTGATTATTAAAATATTATGAGAAAAGAAGAGCCTTGACTCCTCTTTTCTATTTTAAAGCCACCGATTACAGTGGCTTTTTTGTTATTCAATAAAATAAAAACAATAATTGAAATGAGATTTATTTCTATTTACTATTCTAGGATATCGTTTATTTTATAAGTGTGAACAATTTTGGGTATGGGAGTTTTATCCGACCTGAATAGCCATCAAGAGTGTAAATAGTCAGAAGAGTGCTTCTATGTATGTTTGTCTCTGCAATGCAATAAGCGATAAAACCATACGTAATGCTGTGCATCAGCAACATATTCGTTCTATCAGAGAGTTAAGGAACTTTGTTCCTGTAGGAAACGACTGTGGAAAATGCATACGTCAAGCACGTGAAATAATGAATGAGGAGATTGCTCAGCTACCTCCAATAAATAATGTTGCCTAAAATAAATACAATTTTCTTGCAATTACTCTGCTAAATTAGTACTACACTGTAGTGACTGGAAGCGGAGGAATTTACTATGAAAGGTGATAAAAAAATAATTGCACATTTGAATAAACTTCTTGGTAATGAGCTTGTCGCCATCAATCAATATTTCTTGCATGCCCGAATGTTTAAAAACTGGGGATTGATGCGCCTAAATGAAGTCGAGTATCACGAATCCATTGATGAGATGAAGCATGCGGATAAGTTTATCGAGCGCATTCTTTTTCTGGAAGGGGTGCCAAATTTACAAGACTTAGGCAAACTTAATATCGGAGAAGATGTAGAAGAAATGCTGAGATCTGATCTGGAATTAGAATTATGTGGTACAAAAGATCTCAGAGAAGCAATCGCATATGCTGATTCAGTTCATGATTATGTCAGTAGAGACTTGATGATAGAGGTACTTTCTGATGAAGAAAATCATATCGATTGGTTGGAAACTCAACTTGAACTGATAACTAGAATTGGAATACAGAATTATATTCAATCTCAGCTTAGCGAAGAAGAATAGCTATAATTTTGTCGCCCTATAATTTGATGTATATAGGGCGCTTTCTTTCCATTTCCCTTTCTTCTATGTACTTTTTTGCATAGATTTCGCTCTTAATCTTGCTTTGTGGGTAAATTCACGTATAATGCGCGAGCTTACCTACACAGAGTAGGTCTGATTTATGATCAGTAATGAGTGGTGAATTACCACCATTTAAAATACTCCCGATATGGGGGTTATACATAGAACGATTACACTCCCCTATCAATCGAAATGGGTGCGAGGAGTAATCATTTACGTTTATAAAATAGTTGGAGCTCTGGTCTCATGCAGAACCAAAGAATCCGTATCCGCCTGAAAGCATTTGATCATCGTTTGATCGATCAATCAACTGCGGAAATCGTAGAGACTGCGAAACGCACTGGTGCGCAAGTTCGTGGTCCGATCCCGCTGCCGACTCGTAAAGAGCGTTTTACCGTTCTGATTTCTCCGCACGTAAACAAAGACGCGCGTGATCAGTACGAAATTCGCACTCACAAACGTCTGGTTGACATCGTTGAGCCAACCGAGAAAACCGTTGATGCTCTGATGCGTCTGGATCTGGCTGCCGGTGTAGACGTGCAGATCAGCCTGGGTTAATCAGGTCATTGAACGATTGAGAGGTTGAAACAATGATTGGTTTAGTCGGTAAAAAAGTGGGTATGACTCGCATCTTCACGGAAGATGGTGTTTCAATCCCTGTAACTGTTATCGAAATCGAAAATAACCGTGTAACTCAAGTTAAAAGCAAAGAGACTGACGGTTATCGTGCAATTCAGGTAACGACTGGTAGCAAAAAAGCCAGCCGCGTTAATAAACCTGAAGCAGGTCATTTCGCTAAAGCTGGCGTAGAAGCTGGCCGCATCCTGCGTGAATTCCGTTTGTCAGAAAACGATGCAGAATTCACTGTAGGTCAAAGCATTAGTGTTGAAATTTTCGCTGACGTTAAAAAAGTCGACGTTACTGGTACATCTAAAGGTAAAGGTTTCGCGGGTACTGTTAAACGCTGGAACTTCCGTACTCAGGATGCTACCCATGGTAACTCCTTGTCTCACCGTGTTCCGGGTTCTATCGGTCAGAACCAGACTCCGGGCAAGGTGTTCAAAGGCAAGAAAATGGCAGGCCAACTGGGTAATGAGCGTGTAACTGTTCAGAGCCTAGATGTAGTACGTGTTGACGCTGAGCGTAACCTGCTGCTGGTCAAAGGTGCTGTTCCAGGTGCAACGAACAGTAACCTGATCGTAAAACCGGCTGTCAAGGCGTAACGTCGAGGAGATAGGAATGGAATTGGTAATGAAAGACGCGCAAAGCGCGCTGACTGTTTCCGAAACTACCTTCGGGCGTGATTTCAATGAAGCGCTTGTGCATCAAGTAGTTGTTGCGTATGCAGCTGGTGCTCGTCAAGGTACTCGTGCTCAGAAAACTCGTGCTGAAGTTTCTGGTTCAGGTAAAAAACCATGGCGTCAAAAAGGTACTGGCCGTGCGCGTTCTGGTTCTATTAAGAGTCCAATTTGGCGCTCTGGTGGTGTAACTTTTGCAGCGAAACCACAGGACCACAGTCAAAAAGTTAATAAAAAGATGTACCGTGGTGCTCTGAAAAGCATCCTGTCTGAACTGGTACGTCAAGATCGTCTGATCGTTGTCGAGAAGTTCTCTGTTGAAGCACCTAAAACTAAGTTGCTGGTACAGAAACTGAAAGAAATGGCTCTGGAAGACGTACTGATCGTCACTGGCGAAGTTGATGAGAACCTGTTCTTAGCAGCTCGTAACCTGTACAAGGTTGACGTTCGTGATGCAGCTGGTATCGATCCAGTAAGCCTGATCGCCTTCGACAAAGTGGTTATGACTGCTGAAGCTGTGAAGCAAGTTGAGGAGATGCTGGCATGATCCGTGAAGAACGTCTGCTGAAAGTACTGCGCGCGCCGCACGTATCTGAAAAAGCTTCTACAGCGATGGAAAAAAACAACACCATCGTTCTCAAAGTTGCGAAAGACGCGACTAAAGCAGAGATCAAGGCTGCCGTACAGAAACTGTTCGAAGTTGAAGTTGAGGGTGTAAACACTTTGCTGGTTAAAGGTAAAGTTAAACGCCACGGTCAGCGTATTGGTCGTCGTAGCGACTGGAAAAAAGCTTACGTCACCCTGAAAGAAGGCCAGAATTTGGACTTCGTTGGCGGCGCTGAGTAAGTCGGAGGAGTAAAGAACAATGGCAATTGTTAAATGTAAACCTACGTCTCCGGGCCGTCGCCACGTTGTTAAAGTGGTTAACCCTGAGCTGCATAAGGGTAAGCCTTATGCTCCGTTGTTGGAAAAAAACAGCAAAACTGGTGGTCGTAACAACAATGGTCGTATTACCACTCGTCACATCGGTGGCGGCCATAAGCAGCACTATCGTCTGGTTGACTTCAAACGTAATAAAGATGGTATCCCTGCTGTTGTTGAACGTCTGGAATATGATCCAAACCGTTCAGCGAACATCGCACTGGTTCTGTACAAAGACGGTGAGCGTCGTTACATCCTTGCGCCTAAAGGCCTGAAAGCGGGTGATCAAATCCAGTCTGGTGCTGATTCAGCAATCAAGACCGGTAACACTCTGCCAATGCGTAATATCCCGGTTGGTTCTACTGTTCACAACATAGAAATGAAACCAGGTAAAGGCGGCCAGCTGGCTCGTTCAGCAGGTGCTTATGCTCAGATCGTTGCACGTGACGGTTCTTATGTAACCCTGCGTCTGCGCTCTGGTGAAATGCGTAAAGTACTGTCTGACTGCCGTGCTACTTTAGGTGAAGTTGGTAACGCAGAACACATGCTGCGCGTTCTGGGTAAAGCTGGTGCAAGCCGCTGGCGTGGTATCCGTCCTACCGTTCGTGGTACGGCGATGAACCCAGTAGACCACCCACATGGTGGTGGTGAAGGTCGTAACTTTGGTAAACATCCTGTAACTCCATGGGGCGTTCAGACCAAAGGTAAGAAGACCCGTAGCAACAAACGTACTGATCAATATATCGTACGTCGTCGTTCTAAAAAATAATTAGAGGATAAACCATGCCACGTTCTCTCAAGAAAGGTCCATTTATTGACCTGCACTTGCTGAAGAAGGTAGAGAAAGCGGTGGAAAGCGGAGACAAAAAGCCTATTAAGACTTGGTCCCGTCGTTCAACGATCTTTCCTAACATGATCGGTTTGACCATCGCTGTCCATAATGGTCGTCAGCATGTTCCAGTTTTTGTTTCCGACGAAATGGTTGGTCACAAACTGGGTGAATTCGCGCCGACCCGTACTTATCGCGGCCATGCGGCCGATAAAAAGGCCAAAAAGCGCTAAGGTAGGAGGAAGAGATGGAAACTATCGCTAAACATCGCCACGCTCGTTCTTCTGCTCAGAAGGTTCGCCTTGTGGCTGACCTGATCCGCGGTAAGAAAGTGTCGCAAGCTCTGGAAACTCTGACCTACACCAACAAGAAAGCTGCTGGTTTAGTGAAGAAAGTACTTGAGTCTGCTATTGCTAACGCAGAACACAACGATGGCGCTGACATCGATGATCTGAAAGTCACGAAAATTTTCGTAGACGAAGGCCCAACTATGAAGCGTATTATGCCTCGTGCCAAAGGCCGCGCAGATCGTATCTTGAAGCGCACCAGCCACATCACTGTGGTTGTGTCCGATCGCTGAGACTCTGGAGACTAGCAATGGGTCAGAAAGTACATCCTAATGGTATTCGTCTGGGGATTGTCAAACCTTGGAACTCTACCTGGTATGCGAATACCAAAGAATTCGCTGACAACCTGGACAGCGACTTTAAAGTTCGCCAGTACTTGAACAAAGAACTGGTTAAAGCATCTATTTCACGTATTGTTATCGAACGTCCTGCGAAAAGCATCCGTGTGACTATTCACACTGCTCGCCCAGGCATTGTAATCGGTAAAAAAGGTGAAGACGTTGAAAAACTGCGTAAGGCTGTAGCGGATATCGCTGGCGTTCCTGCGCAGATTAATATTGCCGAAGTGCGTAAACCTGAACTGGACGCAAAACTGGTTGCTGACAGCATCAGCTCACAGCTGGAACGTCGTGTTATGTTCCGCCGTGCGATGAAACGTGCTGTACAGAACGCTATGCGTCTGGGCGCTAAAGGTATCAAAGTGGAAGTCAGCGGCCGTCTGGGCGGTGCTGAAATCGCGCGTACTGAGTGGTATCGTGAAGGTCGTGTACCTCTGCATACTCTGCGTGCGGACATCGACTACAATACTTCTGAAGCGCACACCACTTATGGTGTAATCGGCGTTAAGGTATGGATCTTCAAAGGTGAGATCCTGGGTGGTATGGCTGCAGTTGAACAGGCGGAAAAACCGGCTGCTCAACCTAAAAAGCAGCAGCGTAAAGGCCGCAAGTAAGGAGAGTCGCTGATGTTACAACCAAAGCGTACGAAATTCCGTAAAGTGCACAAAGGCCGCAACCGTGGTCTGGCTGCAGGTGCGGATGTTAGCTTCGGCACTTTCGGTCTGAAAGCTGTGGGCCGTGGTCGTCTGACTGCGCGTCAGATTGAAGCGGCACGTCGTGCTATGACCCGTGCAATTAAGCGTCAAGGTAAAATCTGGATCCGTGTGTTCCCAGACAAACCTATCACCGAAAAGCCACTCGAAGTGCGTATGGGTAAAGGTAAAGGTAACGTAGAATATTGGGTTGCCTTGATCCAGCCCGGTAAAGTCCTGTATGAAATGGACGGTGTGCCTGAAGAGCTGGCTCGTGAAGCATTCAAGCTGGCAGCAGCGAAACTGCCTATCAAAACCACCTTTGTAACTAAGACGGTGATGTAATGAAAGCACAAGAGCTGCGCGAAAAAAGCGTTGAAGAGCTGAACACTGAGCTGCTGAACCTGTTACGTGAACAATTCAATTTGCGTATGCAGGCGGCAAGTGGCCAGCTGCAACAGTCTCACCTGTTGAAACAAGTGCGTCGTAATATTGCACGCGTTAAGACTTTACTGACTGAGAAGGCGGGTGCGTAATGACCGATAAAATCCGTACTCTGCAAGGTCGTGTTATTAGCGACAAAATGGAAAAATCCATTGTTGTTGCTATTGAGCGTAAGGTGAAACACCCATTGTATGGTAAGTTCATCAAACGTACGACTAAACTGCACGTACATGACGAGAACAATGAATGTGGAATTGGTGATGTAGTGGAAATCCGCGAAACCCGTCCACTGTCTAAGACTAAATCTTGGGCTTTAGTTCGCGTTGTAGAAAAAGCGGTTCTATAATAGATCGCTTATCGTACGAAATAAACGGCCCAAAAAATAACGGGGCCGTTTATTTTTCTGTCCATCGCGAAGATGTGGTGTTATAATGCCGCGCCCTCGTAGTATGGGATATTGAAACGGCCTCTTTAAAAATAAAGTGGCTCAGTAGTAGTTGACATTTAGCGGAGCACTAAAATGATCCAAGAACAGACTATGCTGAACGTGGCCGACAACTCCGGTGCACGTCGCGTAATGTGTATCAAGGTTCTAGGTGGCTCGCACCGTCGCTACGCACATGTCGGTGACATTATCAAAATCACTATCAAGGAAGCAATTCCTCGTGGCAAAGTGAAAAAAGGTGATGTCCTGAAAGCGGTAGTGGTGCGCACCAAGAAGGGTGTTCGTCGCCCGGACGGTTCTGTCATTCGCTTCGATAGCAACGCTTGTGTATTGTTGAACAACAATAGTGAGCAAGTTATCGGTACGCGTATTTTTGGGCCGGTAACTCGTGAACTTCGTAATGAAAAGTTCATGAAAATTATCTCTCTGGCACCTGAAGTACTCTAAGGAGCAGGAAATGGCAGCGAAAATCCGTCGTGATGACGAAATTATCGTGCTGACCGGTAAAGACAAAGGTAAGCGCGGTAAAGTAAAACAGGTTCTTTCTTCTGGTAAAGTCATCGTTGAAGGCATCAACCTGGTTAAAAAACATCAGAAGCCAGTTCCGGCTCTGAACCAACCAGGTGGCATCGTTGAAAAAGAAGCAGCTATCAATGTTTCTAACGTTGCAATCTTCAACGCAGCAACCGGCAAGGCTGACCGTGTAGGTTTTAGATTCGAAGACGGCAAAAAAGTACGTTTCTTCAAATCTAACAACGAAACTATCAAGTAATTTGGAGTATACGATGGCGAAACTGCATGATTACTACAAAGACGAGGTAGTCCAGAAACTGATGACTCAGTTCGGTTACCATTCTGTCATGCAAGTCCCTCGGGTCGAGAAGATCACCCTGAACATGGGTGTTGGTGAAGCGATCGCTGACAAAAAACTGCTGGATAACGCAGCAGCTGACTTGGCAGCAATCTCTGGTCAGAAGCCATTGATCACCAAAGCACGCAAATCAGTTGCAGGCTTCAAAATCCGTCAGGGCTATCCAATCGGCTGTAAAGTAACCCTGCGTGGAAAACGCATGTGGGAGTTCTTTGAGCGCCTGATTTCTATTGCTGTACCACGTATCCGTGACTTCCGTGGTTTGTCCGCTAAATCATTCGATGGTCGTGGTAACTACAGCATGGGTGTTCGTGAGCAAATCATCTTCCCTGAAATCGATTACGATAAAGTGGATCGTGTACGTGGTTTGGATATTACTATCACCACGACTGCGAAATCTGATGATGAAGGCCGCGCACTGTTGGCTGCGTTTAACTTCCCGTTCCGCAAGTAAGGCAGGGTACTCATGGCTAAGCAATCAATGAAAGCACGTGATGTAAAACGTGCGAAATTAGCTGAGAAATTCTTCGCAAAACGCGTTGAACTGAAAGCGATCATCTCTGATGTAAACGCATCTGATGAAGACCGTTGGAATGCTGTTCTTAAGCTGCAAACACTGCCACGTGATTCCAGTCCTTGCCGTCAGCGTAACCGCTGCCGTCAAACTGGGCGTCCGCATGCATTTTTGCGGAAGTTTGGGTTGAGCCGTATTAAAGTCCGTGAAGCCGCTATGCGCGGTGAAATCCCGGGCCTTAAAAAGGCTAGCTGGTAATTGTCACCAATTGAATCACGGGAGTAAAGACAGATGAGCATGCAAGATCCGATCGCGGATATGCTGACCCGTATCCGTAACGGTCAGGCCGCGAATAAAGTTGCGGTCACCATGCCTTCCTCCAAGCTGAAAGTGGCAATTGCCAAGGTGCTGAAGGAAGAAGGTTACATTGAAGATTTTAAAATCGAAGGCGACACTAAGCCAGAACTGGAAATTACTCTGAAGTATTTCCAAGGTAAGGCTGTTGTAGAAAGTATTCAGCGTGTAAGCCGCCCAAGTCTGCGCATCTATAAGAAAAAAGATGAGCTGCCACAAGTTATGGCTGGTTTGGGAATCGCTGTTGTTTCTACCTCTAAAGGTGTAATGACTGATCGTGCAGCTCGCCAGGCTGGTCTGGGTGGCGAAATTCTCTGCTACGTAGCTTAATTCGGGAGGAAAGAATGTCTCGTGTTGCAAAGGCACCCGTCGTCATTCCTGCCGGCGTAGAGGTTAAACTCGACGGTCAGGTTATTTCGATTAAGGGTAAAAACGGCGAGCTAAGTCGTACAATCCACAACGCAGTTGAAGTTAATCATGCGGATAATCAACTGACTTTCGCTCCACGCGAAGGTTTTGCTGACGCTTGGGCGCAAGCAGGTACAACTCGTTCTCTGCTGAATGCAATGGTTATCGGTGTTAACGAAGGTTTCACTAAGAAACTTCAGCTGGTTGGCGTTGGTTACCGTGCAGCAGTTAAAGGCAATGCAGTTAGTTTGTCTTTAGGCTTCTCGCATCCGGTTGAACATCAGCTGCCAGCAGGCATAACTGCGGAATGCCCATCACAAACTGAAATCGTACTGAAAGGTGCGGATAAGCAGGTGATTGGTCAGGTTGCGGCAGATCTGCGTGCCTATCGTCGTCCTGAGCCATATAAAGGCAAGGGTGTTCGTTACGCCGATGAAATCGTGCGTACCAAAGAGGCTAAGAAGAAGTAAGGTAACACTATGGATAAGAAAGCAGCTCGTATCCGTCGTGCGACCCGCGCACGCCGCAAGCTCCAGGAACTGGGTGCAACTCGCCTGGTGGTACACCGTACCCCTCGCCATATTTATGCGCAGGTTATCGCACCAAATGGTTCTGAAACTCTGGTGGCCGCTTCTACAACAGAAAAAGCTATCAGTGAACAACTGAAATTTACTGGAAACAAAGAAGCCGCAGCATTAGTTGGTAAGATTGTTGCTGAACGTGCTCTGGAAAAAGGCATCAAAGATGTATCTTTTGACCGTTCTGGTTTCCAATATCATGGTAGAGTCCAGGCACTGGCAGATGCTGCCCGTGAAGCTGGCCTTCAGTTCTAAGGTAGAGGTGTAAGATGGCTCACATCGAAAAACAAGCTGGCGAACTGCAGGAAAAGCTGATCGCGGTAAACCGCGTATCTAAAACCGTTAAAGGTGGCCGCATTTTCAGCTTTACAGCACTGACTGTAGTTGGTGATGGTAATGGTCGCGTTGGTTTTGGTTACGGCAAAGCACGCGAAGTTCCGGCAGCGATCCAGAAAGCGATGGAAAAAGCACGTCGCAATATGAAAACCGTCGCACTTAACAGCGGCACTCTGTACCACCCAGTGAAAGGTTCACACACCGGTTCTCGCGTGTTCATGCAGCCTGCTCACGAAGGTACAGGTATCATCGCTGGTGGTGCGATGCGTGCTGTTCTGGAAGTGGCTGGAGTTCGTAACGTACTGGCTAAAACCTACGGTTCCACTAACCCGATCAACGTGGTTCGTGCAACACTGGACGCTTTAGACAGCATGAAGTCTCCAGAAATGGTCGCAGCTAAGCGTGGCAAATCCGTCGAAGAAATTCTGGGGTAATGACCATGGCTAAGACTATTAAAATTACTCAGGTTCGCAGTTCAATTGGTCGTTTGCCTAAACATAAGGCAACTCTGACTGGTTTAGGTCTGCGTCGCATTGGGCATACTGTTGAACGTGAAGATACACCAGCGATTCGCGGTATGGTCAACTTGGTTTCCTATATGGTTAAAGTTGAGGAGTAACAGATGCGCTTAAATACTCTGTCTCCGGCTGAAGGTGCCAAGCATGGACCTAAACGTGTAGGTCGTGGTATCGGTTCTGGTTTGGGTAAAACCGGCGGTCGTGGTCACAAAGGTCAGAAATCTCGTTCTGGCGGTGGCGTTCGTCGTGGTTTTGAAGGCGGCCAGATGCCTTTATATCGTCGTTTACCAAAATTTGGTTTCACTTCTCGTAAGGCAATGGTTACCGCAGAAATTCGTCTGTCTGACTTTGCCCGCGTTGAAGGCGATGTTATCGATCTGAATGCACTGAAAGCTGCTAACATTATTGGCCCTCAAATTGAATTCGCTAAAGTAATGCTTTCTGGCGAAGTCAATCGCGCAGTAACTGTGCGTGGCTTGCGTGTTACTAAAGGCGCCCGTGCTGCAATTGAAGCTGCTGGCGGTAAAATTGAGGAATAAGTAACAGATGGCTAAACAACCAGGATTAGATTTTCAAAGTGCCAAAGGCGGATTAGGCGAGTTAAAACGCAGACTTTTGTTTGTCATTGGAGCTCTAATTGTTTTCCGTATTGGCTCTTTTATTCCAATCCCTGGTATTGATGCCGCTGTGCTTGCCAAATTGCTCGAGCAGCAAAGAGGCACCATCATTGAAATGTTTAACATGTTCTCTGGTGGTGCTTTAAGCCGTGCTTCTATCTTTGCGCTGGGTATAATGCCGTATATTTCTGCATCTATTATTATCCAGTTGCTGACTGTGGTTAACCCCCGTTTAGCAGAGATTAAGAAGGAAGGGGAAGCTGGTCGTCGTAAGATCAGTCAGTACACCCGTTATGGCACATTAGTGCTGGCGATATTCCAATCAATCGGTATTGCAACTGGGTTGCCGAATATGCCTGGGATGCAAGGGTTAGTTATTAATCCTGGTCTTGCATTCTATTTCACGGCTGTTGTAAGTCTGGTCACGGGAACCATGTTCTTGATGTGGCTGGGTGAGCAGATTACTGAACGAGGTATCGGTAACGGTATTTCAATCATAATCTTTGCTGGTATCGTTGCAGGTCTACCGCCTGCAATTGGTCACACCATCGAGCAAGCTCGGCAAGGCGACCTGCACTTCCTCCTGTTGCTGTTGGTTGCAGTATTAGTGTTTGCCGTAACTTTCTTCGTTGTTTTCATGGAGCGTGGTCAACGTCGTATCGTTGTGAACTATGCGAAACGTCAGCAAGGTCGTAAAGTTTTCGCGGCACAAAGTACACATTTGCCGTTGAAAGTGAATATGGCAGGGGTTATCCCTGCGATCTTTGCTTCCAGTATTATTTTGTTCCCTGGTACCATAGCCTCTTGGTTTGGTGGTGGAACAGGCTGGAATTGGTTGACAACTATTTCTATGTATTTGCAACCAGGTCAACCGCTTTATGTGTTATTATACGCATCTGCAATCATCTTCTTCTGTTTCTTCTATACGGCTTTGGTTTTCAATCCAAGAGAAACAGCAGATAACCTGAAGAAGTCCGGTGCATTCGTACCAGGAATTCGTCCGGGAGAGCAAACGGCTAAGTATATTGATAAAGTAATGACTCGTCTAACCTTAGTTGGTGCGTTATATATTACTTTTATCTGCTTAATCCCGGAGTTCATGCGTGATGCAATGAAAGTTCCATTCTATTTTGGTGGTACTTCCCTACTGATTGTAGTTGTCGTCATCATGGACTTTATGGCTCAAGTGCAAACTCTGATGATGTCGAGTCAGTATGAGTCTGCATTGAAGAAGGCAAACCTGAAAGGATATAACCGCTAATTGGTTTGCTTGAGAAGTTACGGAGAGTAAAAATGAAAGTTCGTGCTTCCGTCAAGAAATTATGCCGCAATTGCAAAATCGTTAAACGTAACGGTATCGTTCGTGTGATTTGCAATGCAGAGCCTAAGCACAAACAGCGCCAAGGCTAATTAATCGCATATTTTTCTTGCAAAGTTGGGTTGAGCTGGCTAAATTAGCCAGCCAATCTTTTTTATCTGACAGCAACATTATTTGAGTATCCTGAAAACGGGCTTTTCAGAATGGTGTTGCAGTGAATAAATATTGTAGGAGTGCATAGTGGCCCGTATAGCAGGCATTAACATTCCTGATCAGAAACATACTGTGATCGCATTAACTTCGATCTACGGTATCGGTAAAACCCGCTCACAAGCAATCTGTGCAGCAGCGGGCATTGCTGAAAATGTTAAGATCAGTGAGCTGTCTGAAGAGCAAATTGACAAGCTGCGTGACGAAGTTGCCAAATACGTTGTAGAAGGTGATCTGCGTCGTGAAGTAACCCTGAGTATCAAACGTCTGATGGACCTTGGTTGCTATCGTGGTTTGCGTCATCGTCGTGGTCTGCCTGTTCGCGGTCAGCGTACTAAGACCAATGCACGTACCCGTAAGGGTCCGCGTAAGCCGATCAAGAAATAATCGGGGTATTGAATAATGGCAAAAGCACCTGTTCGTGCACGTAAGCGTGTAAGAAAACAAGTCTCTGACGGTGTGGCTCATATCCATGCTTCTTTCAACAACACCATCGTTACTATTACTGATCGTCAGGGTAACGCATTGGGTTGGGCAACTGCCGGTGGTTCCGGTTTCCGTGGTTCTCGTAAGTCTACTCCGTTCGCAGCTCAGGTTGCAGCAGAGCGCTGCGCTGAAGCAGTAAAAGAATACGGAATCAAGAATCTGGAAGTTATGGTTAAAGGACCTGGTCCTGGCCGTGAGTCAACTATCCGCGCATTAAACGCGGCTGGTTTCCGCATCACTAATATTACTGATGTGACTCCGATCCCTCATAACGGTTGTCGTCCACCGAAAAAACGTCGCGTTTAATGCGTCTTCGTTTTTAGGATTGTTGGAGAAAGAAAATGGCAAGATATTTGGGTCCTAAGCTCAAGCTGAGCCGTCGCGAGGGTACAGACCTTTTCCTGAAGTCTGGCGTTCGCGCGATTGACACCAAGTGTAAATTAGAACAAGCACCAGGCCAGCATGGCGCACGTAAGCCGCGTCTGTCTGACTATGGTGTACAGTTACGTGAAAAACAAAAAGTTCGCCGTATTTACGGTGTCCTGGAACGTCAATTCCGTAACTACTATAAAGAAGCGACTCGTCTGAAAGGCAACACAGGTGAAAACCTGCTGAACTTGCTGGAAGGTCGTTTGGATAACGTCGTTTATCGTATGGGTTTTGGCGCGACTCGCGCTGAAGCACGTCAAATGGTAAGCCACAAGGCTATCACGGTAAATGGTCGCGTTGTTAACATTGCTTCTTATCAGGTATCCCCGAATGACGTAGTCAGCGTTCGTGAAAAAGCGAAGAAGCAGGCTCGCATTAAAGCAGCCTTAGAGCTGGCTGAGCAGCGTGAGAAACCAACTTGGTTGGAAGTTGATGCTGCGAAGATGGAAGGTGTGTTCAAGCGTATTCCTGAACGTACTGATCTATCCGCTGACATTAACGAACACCTGATCGTCGAGCTTTACTCCAAGTAAAGCTTAGCACCAAAGAGAGGACACAATGCAGGGTTCTGTGACAGAGTTTCTAAAACCGCGCCTGGTAGATATCGAGCAAGTCAGTTCGACGCACGCCAAGGTGACCCTTGAGCCATTAGAGCGTGGCTTTGGCCATACTCTTGGCAACGCACTGCGCCGTATTCTGCTTTCGTCTATGCCGGGTTGTGCGGTGACTGAGGTTGAGATTGATGGTGTACTGCATGAGTACAGCACCAAAGAAGGTGTACAGGAAGATATCCTGGAGATTCTCCTCAATCTGAAAGGGCTGGCGGTGAAAGTTCAGGGTAAAGATGAAGTTATCCTTACTTTGAATAAATCTGGCATTGGCCCTGTGACTGCAGCCGACATCATCCATGATGGTGATGTCGAAATCGTCAAGCCGCAGCACGTAATCTGCCATCTGACTGACGAAAGCGCGTCCATTAGTATGCGTATTAAAGTTCAGCGCGGTCGTGGATATGTGCCGGCTTCTGCCCGAATTCATTCGGAAGAAGATGAGCGCCCTATCGGTCGTTTGTTAGTAGATGCTTGCTATAGCCCAGTAGAGCGTATCGCCTACAATGTTGAAGCAGCTCGTGTAGAACAGCGTACTGACCTGGATAAGCTGGTTATCGAGATGGAAACTAACGGTACAATCGATCCTGAAGAGGCGATTCGCCGTGCAGCTACCATTCTGGCTGAACAACTAGAAGCTTTCGTTGACTTACGTGACGTACGTCAACCAGAAGTTAAAGAAGAGAAGCCAGAGTTTGATCCGATCCTGCTGCGCCCTGTTGACGATCTGGAATTGACTGTCCGCTCTGCTAACTGCCTTAAAGCAGAAGCTATCCACTACATCGGTGATCTGGTACAGCGTACTGAAGTTGAGTTACTTAAGACACCTAACTTGGGTAAAAAGTCTCTTACTGAGATTAAAGACGTACTGGCTTCACGTGGACTTTCTCTGGGCATGCGTCTGGAAAACTGGCCACCAGCAAGTATTGCTGATGAATAACTCGATCACAGGTTAAGGTTTTACTGAGAAGGATAAGGTCATGCGCCATCGTAAGAGTGGTCGTCAATTGAACCGCAACAGCAGCCATCGCCAAGCTATGTTCCGTAACATGGCAGGTTCTTTGGTTCGTCATGAAATCATCAAGACGACTCTGCCTAAAGCGAAAGAACTGCGTCGCGTCGTTGAGCCGCTGATTACTCTTGCCAAGACCGACAGCGTAGCTAATCGTCGTCTGGCATTCGCCCGTACTCGTGATAACGAGATCGTGGCAAAACTGTTTAATGAACTGGGCCCGCGTTTTGCGAGCCGTGCAGGTGGTTACACTCGTATTCTGAAGTGTGGCTTCCGTACTGGTGACAATGCACCGATGGCATACATCGAGCTTGTTGACCGTGCAGCAGAGTCTCAGACAGAAGCAGCATCTGCCGAGTAATCTGTAGGAGCGTAAAAAACCGGGTATTATCCCGGTTTTTTATTGCCTTATAATTTTAATCCTCTAATCTCCTTATACTTATCAATGAATCTGCAAATTTCCCCTGTGCAGGTGATCTCTTAACCTATTCTGGTAGTATTGTACTTATTGACTACTTGATAGGAGAATTCCATGTATCGTATCGGTCAATTGGCTAAATTAGCAGGTGTGACACCTGACACTATCCGCTTTTATGAAAAACAGGGATTGATGTTCCATGGAGAAAGAACGGAGGGTGGTTATAGACTCTATACTGAACAGGATTTACAGCGGTTGCGTTTTATTCGTTATGCAAAACAATTAGGTTTTACACTGGAAGCTATTGTTGAACTATTATCTATTCGAGTTGATCCTGAGCACCACACATGTCGGGAATCAAAACATATTGTTGATTCTAGATTACGGGAAGTTGAAGGGAAATTATTAGAAATGCAGAAAATGCGTGATTCTTTGAAAATGTTGAGTGATGCTTGTTGTGGTAGTATGCACGTCAGTACATATTGTTCTATATTGGAAATTTTAGAAGAAGGTGCGACAAATAGATAATTTTCTTTATTATTCCAAGTGCTAAGAGTACAATCGCACTGTTTTTAATCAGAAAATTACTTTATCAATTAACTTAGAGGTCATTATGACAACATATCGCCATAAAAAAGGCGTTATCAAAGATAATGCTATAGAAGCCCTATTACACGATCCCTTGTTCAGACAGAGAGTAGAAAAAAATAAAAAAGGTAAAGGAAGTTATAATCGTAAAGAAAAACAGGGTAAGAAGTGTGGTTGGGAGGCCAATGATAATAATTTTTTCAAGTTGTTATCATTGGCCTTCTAGTTTTTTAAGTGGACAATATCAATCTCACAGAGTCCGGGCTGATGTTTTTATAGGAAGAAAGGACTAGGCTGGAAAAGTTTTTCCACTTCAGGAACGAATTTTTTGTCAGTAATAAACATGATTACATGATCGCCTTGTTGAATGATACTGTAATCATTAGCAATAATGACTTCTTCATTGCGGACAATGGCACCTATTGTTGTTCCTGGTGGTAATTTGATATCACCTATCTTACGCCCAACAACTTTTGAAGTATGTTCATCGCCATGCGCTATAGCTTCGATAGCTTCAGCAACTCCTCTTCTTAATGAGAACACACTGACAATATCTGCTTTACGGACCTGACCAAGCAACGCCGATACTGTTGCTTGTTGAGGTGAGATTGCAATATCGATGACCCCACCTTGGACTAAATCAACATATGCACTGCGTTGAATAAGAACCATTGCTTTTTTGGCCCCCATTCGTTTTGCAAGCATAGCTGACATAATATTGGCTTCATCATCATTCGTTAGCGCTATAAAAACGTCAACCTGCTCAATGTGTTCTTCAGCTAGCAACTCTTGGTCGGAAGCATCACCATAGAACACAATGGCATCGTGCAATAGTTCAGCTAATTCAGTGGCTCTTTCTTGGTTATGTTCGATTAATTTGACGCTGTAATCTTTCTCGAGTCGCAAGGCTAAACCTGCGCCAACATTACCCCCCCCAACAATCATGATGCGTTTATAGGGTTTTTCAAGGCGTTGTAATTCGCTCATTACCGCTCTGATATGTTGTGATGCAGCAACGAAAAAGACTTCATCTCCAGCTTCAATAATTGTTGAACCTTGTGGTCTAATGGGGCGATCCTGACGAAATATTGCAGCAACTTTGCTATCAATATGTGGCATATGCTCTCGGAGTGAGGATAAGGCATTGCCTACCAGTGAACCACCATAATAAGCCTTAACCGCGACAATACTGACACGCCCCTCAGCAAAATTAACAACTTGTAATGCTCCTGGATATTGAATCAATTTATAGATGTAATCAATGACTAGTTGCTCGGGAGATATGAGATAATCAATAGGAATATCATCAGGTTGGAATAATTTTTCTGATTCTCGTATATATTCTGATGAACGTATCCTAGCGACTTTATTAGGCGTGTTAAATAGAGAATAAGCAATTTGGCATGCTATCATATTGGTTTCATCTGAATTTGTAACTGCGACCAACATATCTGCATCTTCAGCTCCGGCTTCCCTCAATATCTTAGGGTGGGAACCATGGCCATTGACTACTCGGAGATCAAATTTGTCTTGTAACTGGCGTAGACGATCTGTATCGGTATCAACGACAGTAATATCATTGTTTTCATCAACCAAATTCTCGGCTAATGTCCCGCCAACCTGGCCAGCACCCAGAATGATTATCTTCATAGCATTCTCTTCTTGATTAGAAGCCGTCTTCTATTCTTGCTATTTTAGCAAAACCATAAAGTTCTCTCGTTCTATTGGAACGAGAGAACGTATCATTGTTTAGTTAGCCGGGCATAAAAGAAACCATCACCACCCGCAACTTCTGGAATAATCTGCGTTCCGGGCATATCTGAATTACCTGTTTTTGATAACACTGCATCAGGATGACGGGTCAAAAATGCTTTTATTTGCTCACTATTTTCTTGAGGCAAAATTGAACAGGTAGCATAAACCAGTGTGCCATTTCGTTTTAAGTAGGGCCAGATAGCATCAAGGATTTCAGATTGTAATGTAACTAATTGATCAATATCTTCATTCCTGCGTAGCCATTTTATATCAGGGTGACGGCGAATGACCCCTGTGGCAGAACATGGCGCATCAAGAAGAATACGATCAAATTGTTTATCAGCAGCCCACTCGTGTGGGAGGCGCCCATCGCCTGTTTTGACGACAGCATGTAAATTAAGCCGTTGTAAATTCTCTTTCACTCGTTTAATTCGTTGTTCATCAATATCGATAGCGAGAACTTGAGATTTTGGTGCTATTTCGAGGATATGAGTCGTTTTTCCACCAGGTGCGGCGCAAAGATCCAGTATAGACTCCCCGTCACATGGGCTTAAGAGTTCAGCACATCCTTGCGCAGAGCGATCCTGAATAGTGACCCACCCTTGGCTAAATCCAGGTAGTGCATTGACAGGGCAGGGACTCAGAAGACGAATAGCACAAGAATGGCTGCTATCCAATTCTGCTTCTATGTTAGCTTCTTCTAATAATGCAAGATATTCGTTAGCTGTATGATGGAGTTGGTTAACTCGCAACCACATAGGTGGCTTTTGGTTGTTGGCATCTATTATAGTTTGCCAATTCTGTGGATAGGCTTTTTGGATGCGTTCTAGCAACCATTTGGGATGTAAGTGCTGACTAATATGATTATTTGCTTGTTCAATTAATGCTTGTTGTTGGCGCTGAAACTGGCGAAGAACACCGTTAATTACGCCTTTCAACTGAGGTCGTTTTAAGTTAGTTGCACCATTGACGGTTTCGGCAAGTGCAGCATGTGCAGGTATACGTGTGTATATCAGTTGATATATACCAACCATGATTAGATAGTGGAAAATACGTTGCTTTCCTTTCAATGGCTTTGCCATTAGCTGACTGATGAGCCACTCAAGTTGAGGTAATACTCTCATCACACCGAAACAGATCTCTTGCAGCAACGCCTTATCTTTATCAGAAACTTTTTGTTGGAGTTCGGGTATAACGGTGTTGAGGGATTGCCCTTGCTCAAGCACTTGAGTGATTGCTTTTGCAGCGATGCTTCTCAGGTTATATGTATTTTTCATGGTACGGTCAAAAAAGCTGACTTTCGTCAGCATGGTAAATAGGAAGAAGCCAGGATGCTAAAAACATTCAGGCAAAGTTAATATCAGTTGAGTTTGCTACCAGGGGTAAACCATTCACGCTTGGAGTTTAAGAGATCAGCGGCCGACATTGCTTTCTTGCCAGGTGGTTGCAACTGAGTAATATTTAATATCCCCTCTGTAGTTGCAATTTGAATACCTTTTTTATCTGCACTGATAATTGTTCCGGGAGCTTGGATTGATTGCTCTATGATGACTTCTGCTTGCCAGATCTTGACTGGTTGATCATCAATTAAGAAGAAGCTCATAGGCCAAGGGTTGAAAGCACGAACACAACGCTCAATTTGGGTAGCAGGTAAATTCCAATCGACCTTTGCTTCATCTTTACTTAGTTTTTCGGCGTAGGTTGCAAGTGCGTCTTCTTGAACTTCGGGCTGACATTTTCCCGACGTGATTAAACTTAAGGTGCTGAGTAAGGCTTCCGGGCCAATATCAGCAAGTTTTTCATATAAGCTGGCACTGGTATCTTCATTTGTAATTGGGCAAATAGCTTTCAGGAGTATATCACCCGTATCAAGCCCCGCATCCATCTGCATTATTGTTACACCAGTTTCTTGGTCACCGGCCCAAATTGAGCGCTGAATAGGTGCTGCACCACGCCAGCGAGGTAGCAAAGAACCGTGGACATTTAGGCATCCCAGACGAGGTATATCCAAAACGGCTTGAGGAAGAATTAATCCGTAAGCAACAACGATCATAATATCAGCTTGCTGCTCCATGACCCATTGCTGGCTTTCTTCTGTACGTAAGGTTTTTGGCTGGAAAACAGGGACATCATGTTCTTCAGCCAATACCTTTACAGGACTTGGTGTCAGTTTCTTACCTCTTCCTGCCGGTTTGTCTGGTCGAGTGAGCACTCCAACAACTTGATGTTGAGAGTTTAATAAAGCAGCCAGATGGCGAGCCGCGAAATCAGGCGTTCCGGCAAAAATAATACGTAAAGAATCAGACACTGTTATTTCCTGTGATAATAAAAAATTATTTGTTTTTGACTCTCAGTCGGTTAATTTTTTCAACTTTCTGACGGATGCGTTGGCGTTTCAATGGTGATAAATAATCAACAAAGAGTTTACCGATTAAGTGATCCATTTCATGCTGAATACAAATGGCCAGTAACCCGTCGGCATCCAATTCAAATGGTTGACCGTGATAATCTAACGCCTTAATTTTTACTTGCTCAAAACGAGGTACAAACCCACGTTGCTCAGGAACAGATAAACAACCTTCTTCTATTCCTGTTTCACCCGTTTCATCAATCAATTCAGGGTTAATCAGAACAAGGCGTTGATCACGATTCTCAGAGACGTCAATGACAATAATTCTCTGATGTATATCGACTTGTGTTGCCGCTAAACCGATACCTTCCTCGTCATACATCGTTTCAAACATATCATCAATGATACGCTGAATTTCTGCATCGACTTTTTCTACTGGCTTGGCAATTGTGCGAAGCCGCTCGTCTGGATAATGTAATACTTGTAAAACTGACATATATGTTTAGAACTGCATCCAAAAAGTGAGAGATAACTGGCGCCTATTCTAGACATTTCCTATTTAGATTGACAGTATTGAACATAAATTAATCATGAGAGGCTGGCTCTCAACTTCAAGTCAGGATGACGATATGGAAGCGATGGAAATGTGGTTAAGAATGAAAATGGTCTCTCATCTTTCAATAGCGAAGGCCATGCTTATTATGGATCGCCTGTTGCAAACCAAGAATTGTAGCATATCCTCTCTTAAAGCATGTGGCCTGTCATCCGCACAATGCTTGCAATTTATGAAGGCCAATTCTTCCGTTCTGATTTCAGCTCTCAATTGGTTAGATCATCCGGAACACCATTTGCTGACTTTTTCTCATCCCGCATATCCACCTTTATTAAAGCAAATACATTTTCCACCTCTTGTGCTTTTTGTTGTAGGCGATGTATCGGCCTTATCTCAAAAGCAGATTTCAATGGTTGGCAGTAGAGCAGCAACTTTTTATGGCGAAAAATGGGGAAAGGTATTTGCCAGTGATTTGGCTATAAATAATCTGGTGGTGACGAGTGGGCTGGCGATTGGTATTGATGGTATCTGCCATCAGGCAGCTTTGGATTCGGGAGGGAAAACAATAGCGGTACTGGGTAGTGGGCTAGATAATATCTACCCCAGCAGGCATAAATCTTTGGCCAGACATATCCAAGAAAACGGTGCATTAGTTTCCGAATTTTTTCCTGATGCCTCGCCTAAAGCCAAGCATTTTCCAAGGCGAAACCGAATTATTAGTGGGTTAAGTTTGGCTCTCCTCATCGTGGAAGCCCACAAAAATAGTGGATCACTGATTACAGCTCGCTGCGCTCTTGAACAAGGGCGGGACATTTTTGCATTACCTGGTCCATTGGGAACGCCTGCAAACGAAGGTAATCATTGGTTGATCAAACAAGGGGCTTATTTGGCAACGAATGTAATGGATATCATGGAGCATATTAGTTCGTCATTTCAATGGCTTAATGTCGAAGTGAAAGGTAAGGAAGAGGAAAATAAACAATTTGAACAAACAGAGTTGCCATTTGTGGATGTGCTGGTTAACGTAAGTAGTGAAGTTACACCTATTGATGTGATTGCCCAGCGCTCTTCCCTGCCTGTTACAGAAGTTATGACCAAATTATTGGAGTTGGAACTGATGGGGAAAGTTGCTGTTGTTGCTGGTGGGTATGTCCGAACTAATTAGCTAGTTAATTTGCGCTTTTTCCAATGTAATGGTGGCTGCCGGTATTCAGCGAGTGAGATATGTCTAAGAAAGAGCTTTTTGCCATAAAAGAAATGGAGCGTTGCCCTGAGTGTGATGCTGAATTGGTGATCCGTAATGGAGCTCATGGTCCATTTTATGCGTGTTCCAGTTATCCGTCTTGCCATTATCTTCGTCCTTTGAAAACACAAGTAGATGGACATGTTGTTAAAGAACTGGATGGGCAAATCTGTCCGAAATGTGGTTTCACTTTAGTCTTACGTCAAGGGCGTTATGGTATGTTCATTGGCTGTAGTCATTATCCTGAATGTGAACATACAGAATTAGTTGATAAACCAGACGATACATCAATTAATTGTCCCCAATGCCGACAAGGAAAATTACTCCAGCGTAAGTCTCGTTTTGGTAAAACATTCCATTCCTGTAGTCGCTATCCAGAGTGCCAGTTTGCACTTAACAATAAGCCTATCTCAGGAGAATGCATGTTTTGTCACTATCCATTGTTAATAGAAAAGCGCACTTCCCAGGGCGTAAAATTATTTTGTGCCAGCAAATTGTGTAGCAAGCAGCAAGCTAATGAAATTGAGAAATGAAATGAGTCACGAAATATCATCGGTATTTGATGTGGTTATCACAGCTTTAAGCGAAGAAAAAGTTATTGCTTATCCGACTGAAGCTGTTTTTGGATTAGGATGTGATCCTGATAGTGAAAATGCAGCACAAGAGCTATTAGCGTTGAAGAACAGGTCTTGGGAAAAAGGGTTAATTCTTATCGCTGATAATTATGAGAGGTTATGTCCTTATATTGATGATGAACAACTAAGTGATATCCAGAAAGAAACCATATTCTCATCTTGGCCTGGTCCCGTTACGTGGGTAATACCAGCAAAAGCCGCTACACCAAAATGGTTGACTGGCAAGTTTTCAACATTGGCCGTTCGAGTCACAGATCATCCGTTGGTTAAGCAGCTATGTGCTATATATGAAAAACCACTTGTTTCGACCAGTGCGAATCTAAGTGGATTAGAACCCTGTCGTAATGTGGAAGAAGTGCGACAGCAATTTGGAAATCGTATCCCAATTTTAGAAGGAGAAGTTGGTGGGCGTAAGAATCCATCAGAAATCAGGGATGCTTTAACGGGCAAATTGTATCGGCAAGGATAGGTAATCATGGATAAGTTCGCGGTTTTTGGTAATCCAATCGCACATAGTAAATCTCCTTATATTCATCGATTGTTTGCTGAGCAAACAGGTATCGAACATCAATATGGGAGAGTACTTGCTCCAGTAGATAACTTTGAGCAAACCTTAGAGCATTTCTTTGAGCAGGGTGGCTTAGGGGCGAATATCACCGTTCCTTTTAAAGAGAGAGCCTATAAATGCTCAGATGAATTAACTGAACGGGCAAATATCTGCGGGGCAGTTAACACATTAAAACGGATAGAGGGAAACCGACTGCTTGGTGATAATACCGATGGAATGGGATTATTGGTGGACTTGCAGCGGCTCAAGTTCCTCTCTCAAGGGCAGAAAATTCTGATAATAGGGGCTGGTGGAGCTGCGAAAGGTGTATTATCTCCTTTTTTATCAATAGGTTGCTCAATCACTATTACTAACCGTACATTTGAACGTGCTCAGGCTATCGCAAATACATTTTCACTAGGCGATATTCGAGCCGTTGAAATGAGTGCTCTTGGTCTTATTACTCCAGACTTTGATATTATCATTAATGCAACAGCCGCGGGTCTTGATGGACAAATTCCGGCTATTTCTCCGTTGATTTTCCAAAATAATAGCGTGTGTTACGACATGTATTACCAGCGTGGATTAACTCCTTTCCTTACGTTTGCTCATCAAAATGGCGTTTCACGTTTGGCTGATGGTTTAGGAATGTTGGTGGGTCAAGCTGCATATGCTTTTGAGTTGTGGCATGGAGTATTCCCCGAAATAGAACCAGTTTTAACTGCCTTGAGACAGGAATTACACGCATGAACCAATCAATTCAATTTCCAGATCGTGAAGAGTGGGATGAGATAGAAAATAAGGTGATCTTCCCAGCAATGGTGGATGGTTTGTTGGTGGAATGTATGATCAGTTCTGATGAAATAATGGAGCGTTATGGTAAGGATCATCATCCACTCGATTTGTTTCGCCAACATCGCTGGGATTTGGAAGAAGAGTTTGAAACGGCTATTTTGAGTGGGCATGATGATCAATTTGGGCGCTACTGCTTGCTTTCAGATTGTGTTGATAAGTAGTTATCTTTCCAGCGAGCGTAATTATTAGCGGAATAAAGCAGCCCTTCCAACTCTTCAGGTGTGAGCTTTCTCACTTGTTTGGCAGGGCTACCGACGTACAGGTAGCCGCTTTCTAATTTTTTTCCTGGAGGGACTAGGCTACCGGCTCCAATCACAACATCGTCTTCAATAGTGACTCCATCAAGTAAGATGGACCCCATGCCAACTAAGACTCGATTTCCAATTTTACATCCATGCAGCATTGCCTTATGACCTACGGTGACATCTTCCCCAATGATTAGTGGGAAGCCATTTGGATTATCAGAAGATTTATGAGTCACATGTAAAACAGAACCATCTTGAATGTTTGTGCGTGAGCCAATTGAGACATAATTTACATCTCCCCGGATAACGACCAGGGGCCAAATGCTGACATTATCTGCCAATCTGACATCTCCAATTACAACAGAGGAGGGGTCTAAAAGAACTCTTTGACCAACTTGGGGATAGAAATTTAGATATTGGCGTAAAACAGTGGACATAAAAACCTCAAACAATAGAGCAGGTAGTAATTGTAGACACAATTATATAGGAATGTAATTGGGGAAAAACGCCATGCAAAGAAAGAAATCGCATTAATTTTAGTCTATTTGAATGGTTTTTATATCAAAAAGAGTAAAAAATACTCGCTTGAAAATAAAATACAAAAAAACTATTGTCACTTCCGTAAAACTCCCTATAATGCGCCACCACTGACCGACGCCAAGCTGAGAGCAGCCGCGAAGGAAAGCAGGAAGAAAGCGAAAATAAACGCTTGACTCCGGAGGCGAAAAGCGTAAGATACGCAGCCTCGCAACCCGGCACAAACACCCGGTTGCCAACGCTCTTTAACAAATTAATCAGACAATCTGTGTGGGCACTCGCAAGACACTATCCAATGCCGAAAGGCGGAAAATATTAAAAGTCTTGAAGAGTGAACAACAGTTAATTCATTACGAACTAACAGTTTAATTCTTTGAGCATCAAACACTTTGAATTGAAGAGTTTGATCATGGCTCAGATTGAACGCTGGC
>NZ_JAQRFJ010000054.1:0-24882 GCF_028599065.1 Xenorhabdus sp. PR6a
TAACCCCTGAGAGATATCTCTCAGGGGTTTTTCTGTACATTGAAATCAACATCTACCCATTTAATCCATGGCTTATTGCTTATCCTTATCATCTATTTTAAATTCGTTTATCTCTTTGACTCTTGGCAGATAACGAATCTAAAACTTTCATTTAGCCTATAATGGGACTTATCTACGTTGTAATAACAAATTTTATAAATTAATTCATTGTATGAAAAAGACTTTTAATTAATCAGATCGTTATATCTCTTCATCAGTTGAAAAGGAGGTCTTGGTTATTAGGGGATCTATATATTGCATCGCGGGAGGATTTATTTCTTAAAAATAATATTTATTGATACTTATCAAATATATTAATGTCATTTTTAGCACTAAATGAACCTCTCTACTCATTCTAAAGTTCAATGAATAATTATTTTGCCAATATATTATGTTGTTAATCTATTGTTATACAATGATGCTGTTTTTTTAAGCGTTAGAGATTGAAATCATTTATCAAGATGTCATATTAGTAGAGGTAACGATGTTGAGGTAATTAGGGGGAAACTTGATCAGGAGCAGTTACTTAATAAAAAGCTGGGTGAAAAAAGATCACGCTCAAAAAAATTATGCCATGAGATATGTCGCTGGGCAGCCTGTGGAACGCATTTTTCCTACTTCTCAGCAATTACTTGAGGATGCGTTGTTACCTCATGGAGAACCGCTTCTTGCCAACGATCGAAAGCTTTCTGTCGCCATCTGGAATATCTACAAACAGCAGCGTCCGTCATGGCAAAATGTTTTGGCTTCTTTAATTGAGGAGAGTGATCTTGTTTTACTGCAAGAGGCACAAACGACCCCGGCTTTATTGAAATTTATTACAACCAGCGGGTTGATCGCGGATCAGGTTCCTGCATTTGCTATTCCCCAACATCCATCAGGCGTGATGACATTGGCATCGTCCTCACCGGTTTATTGTTGCCCGCTTCGTGAGAAAGAGCCGATATTCAGGCTCGCTAAATCATCATTAATTACGATTTATCCATTACCCGATGAACGTCAGTTGATGGTGATAAACGTGCACGCCATTAACTTTAGCCTTGGTGTCGATGGCTATAACCGACAATTAAATAACATTGGTATCCATATCAGTTTACATAATGGCCCGGTTATTTTTGCCGGCGATTTTAATGCCTGGAGTCGGCAGAGGTTAAGAATATTGGAGCGCTTTGCACGCCGTATGCAATTGAGAGAAGTGCATTTTAATGATGATCATAGAACGATTGTTTTTGGCAAACCGCTGGATTTTGTGTTTTATCGTGAGTTAAACGTTTCGCGTGCAACCGTTGTCATGACTGGTGCTTCTGATCATAACCCTCTGATAGTGAATTTCTCTTTGTAACGACTTCTCTGCGTAACGATAACTGAGAGCAAATAAAAAAGCGTCGGAGATGGCCGACGCTTTTTAAAGCATGATTGATTCTTACTGATTGAAGGAGCGTTTTGTTGATAGTTGCTTCTTCACGCCGAAGAAATAGGCCAGCGTCAGCACAACTACCCAACCTATACCAACATATAGCGCATCTCTTGTTTGTTCAAAATAGCCCAACAAAGCGATAACACTGACCATAAAGACGATCGTGATGGCAGGGGCAATGGGCCACATTGGAATGGGGAATTTCAACGTCTTGACTTCTTCCGCACTCATTTGGCGACGCATGGCAGCATGTGAGACTAAAATCATCAGCCAAACCCATACGGTTGCAAATGTCGCCACAGAAGCGATAAGAATGAAGATCTCTTCAGGAATGAGATAATTTAGCACCACGCCGAATAACAGAACCGTAGTCATGACAAGCACCGTCATCCAGGGCACACCATTACGAGTCAGTTTCTTGAATGATTTGGGCGCTTGTCTTTCCTGAGCCATACCATACATCATTCTGCCTGCGCCAAATATATCACTGTTGATAGCGGAAATCGCCGCAGTAATCACAACCACATTCAGAATATTCGCGGCTGAATTAATCCCTAAATGGGAGAAAATCTGTACAAATGGACTTCCGTCCTGACCAATTTGATTCCACGGATAGATGCTCATCAGGATGCACAGCGTCAAAACATAAAAGATTAAAATGCGGAATGGGACAGCATTAATGGCTTTAGGGATAGTTTTTTCTGGGTTTTTCGCTTCACTGGCTGTGATACCAATGACTTCAATGCCACCAAAGGCGAACATCACAATGGCGAATGAAGCGATGACACCACTGATACCATTTGGCATAAAACCGCCATGCTCCCATAAATTGGACAAGCCCGTTGCATGTTCAGTGGCTTGCCCGAAACCGTAAAACATAATGGCAAGGCCACCGACAATCATGGCAATGATGGCCGTGACTTTAATGATCGAAAGCCAAAATTCCATTTCACCAAAAATCTTGACGTGACACAGATTCAAGGCGCCAATAAAACAGACAATCCCCAGAACCCAAATCCACTGATCAACATGTGGGAACCAGAGCTTCATATAGGTGCCGAATGCGGTAATATCAGCCAGACAAACAAACAGCATTTCAAGAACATAGATCCAGCCAGTTAAAAAACCGGCCAAAGGCCCCAAATAATGGCTGGCATATTGTGAAAAAGAACCAGAAACGGGATGGTGAACGGCCATTTCGCCAAGTGCTCTCATCACGATAAATACGGCGGCACCGCCGATTAAATAGGCCAGCAATACAGCGGGGCCAGCTTGCTGTATCGCTGCTGCTGAGCCATAAAACAGCCCCGTGCCTATTGCAGAGCCTAAAGCCATGAAGCGAATATGCCGCACGCTTAGACCCTGTTTAAGCTGATTTTCATTATTTTGCATTCGTTATTCCCATCTATCCTTTCATGCCTGAGAGTATGTTAGGCATACGATGCCCTGTCTGGCGCGAGTTGCCAGCAAAAGCAACCTCGTACAATACCATAAAGATGGATGTTCGCGGGATAGATATCTGTAATAATAACGGGCAGTTTATTAATGCCAGAGTTTTTTTATGATTTACCCAATAAATGAAATCTTCCAAACGTTACAGGGAGAAGGCGTGTTTACCGGTGTACCTGCGGTTTTCATCCGATTACAAGGATGCCCGGTAGGATGTAGCTGGTGCGATACCAAACACACGTGGGAAAAAGAGGCTGATAAACAGCAGCCGATGGAAAATATCTTACTGAAATCACAAGACAGTGATCGGTGGGGAGTGGCGAGTGCAAGGCAACTGCTCAGTATATTCACTCGTCAAGGTTACAGTGCGAAACATATTGTCATTACTGGTGGAGAACCGTGTCTGTATGACTTGCGCCCTTTGACTGAAACACTGGAAAGTGCAGGTTATCAATGCCAGATAGAGACAAGCGGTACACACGTGATCCAGTGTTCTGACAAAACGTGGGTGACGGTTTCTCCGAAAGTGAAAATGCGTGGCGGATATCAAGTCTTGCCTGAAGCGATGAAACGCGCCAATGAAATCAAGCATCCGGTCGGGCGGCAGCGCGATATTGAAGCATTGGATGAATTATTGGTGATGCTTGATGGCCACCCTGCTCCGGTGATTGCCTTACAGCCGATCAGTCAGAAAGAAGAGGCAACCCGCCTGTGCATCGAAACATGTATTGCCCGTAATTGGCGTTTTTCGATGCAAACCCATAAATACTTAAATATCGCCTGAATTTTATTCAGCACCAGCCTCTGGTGCTGAATCTTCACTTGCCTCGATAAATACAACCGGCGCTACAGGTCTCTTTGACCATCACAGCACTGAGTTGAGGCAACAACGGTTTTAACTTTTCCCAGATCCACTTGGCCAAGACTTCGCTGGTTGGATTTTCAAGCCCAGTAATTTCGTTGAGATAGTTGTGATCGAGCTGTTCCCAAATCGGTTTAAAGACCGTTTTTACATCGGCAAAATCCATAAGCCAGCCACTGAAAGGATCGACTTCTCCGGTGATTTCCAGACGGACCGTAAATGAATGCCCATGCAGACGCCCACATTTGTGCCCTTTAGGGACGTGTGGAAGGTGGTGTGCTGCTTCGAATTGAAAATCTTTAAAGATGGTTGTACTCATTATGCTTTTCCCCTGATTTCAAAAGGTCGGCTATTCTACCTGAACTTTACGAGCTTAACGTGATTTTTCTGGAGGTAAAAAGCACGATGCTTAACGGGTTTATCGATATATTAAATCTGTAAATAAAATTAGGCGTTTTGGTTATGAGATATTACGATCCTTTCTTTAAATATGGCTGCTATTTTGAGATAACCTGACGCTTAATCCTTGTTTATGATTTCTACATCGTTTACAGCGATATCGTTTATAACGGCAACATGCAACATGCAACATGACAACATGGATTCTGGCTATAGCAAAGGGCACTGGGACAATGACCGCAAAACCACCGTCAACCGCATTATTACCTGTTTCTCCAGAACAATTATCACGCTTGCAATCTGCAATTAGCGATTTTTCTCCCCATCAATTAGCTTGGCTGTCTGGTTATTTTTGGGGGATGGTGAATCACCAGCCACAAACCGAAACTTCAGCTGTTTCCGTTCAGGAAACAATCACTTTGCTTTCTGCATCGCAAACAGGTAATGCCCGTCGTTTAGCAGAACAACTGCGAAACTCCCTATTGACAGAGGGGCTCAATGTTAACTTGATTAATGCAGGTGACTATAAATTTAAGCAAATTTCCCAAGAGCGAGTATTGATTATAATTGCTTCGACACAAGGTGAAGGTGAACCTGCCGAAGAAGCCGTCGCACTCTATAAATATCTCCATTCCAAAAAAGCGCCGTCAATGAAAGAGACGGTATATGCCGTATTTGGCCTTGGAGATACGTCGTATGAAAACTTTTGTCAGGCAGGGAAAGATTTTGACCGTCGTTTGCATGAGCTTGGCGCTCAGCGTCTGCTGGATCGTGTTGATGCTGATGTTGAATACCAAGAGCAAGCGGATCAATGGCGTCAGCAAATTACGGCTATTTTGACGCCGCGTTTATCTGTACAGGCGAAACCAGTACAGGCAAAATCGGCTACTTCACTGATCACTCCGGCACATGACAAACAAATCTATACCAAAGAAACGCCGTTGACCGCTTCTCTGCTGACTAACCAAAAAATAACGGGGCGTGGATCTGAAAAAGATGTCCGCCATATTGAAATTGATTTGCGCGAGTCAGGCGCGCGCTATCAGCCAGGGGATGCACTTGGCGTCTGGTTTGAAAATGATCCGGCTTTAGCGGATGAATTAATTAGCCTGCTTTGGTTGGACGATTCAGAACCCGTGAATGTGCAAGGAAAGTCACTCCCATTGCGTGAGGCACTGATACACCATGTCGAGTTGACCCAAAATACCGGCGTGATTGTTGAAAAATATGCTGCTTTGGCGAAAGATGAAAAATTGTTGGCGTTAGTCGCTAACAAACCCGCATTGCAGCAATACGTTCAGACAACACCGCTTGTTGATATGGTCAGAGCAGTTGCTTCACATCCAGAAGCCCAACAATTTATTGATTTATTGCGCCCGCTGACACCGCGGTTCTATTCCATCTCGTCTGCACAATCTGAAGTGGAAAACGAAGTCCACATTACCGTGGGTGTTGTCCGCTATGACATTGAAGGGCGTGCCCGTACAGGCGGAGCATCAGGTTATCTGGCCGATCGCTTGCAGGAAGATGACAACATCCGCGTGTTCATCGAACCAAACGACAATTTCCGTTTACCGGCTGATCCTAATGCCCCCATCATTATGATTGGGCCCGGCACAGGTATTGCGCCGTTCAGGGCATTTTTGCAACACCGCGACAGTCAGGAGGCTGAAGGCAAAAACTGGCTGTTTTTCGGTAACCCACATTTTGTGGAAGATTTTCTCTATCAGGTTGAATTCCAGCGTTATGTGAAAGATGGCTTATTGAGCCGCATTGATCTGGCATGGTCAAGGGATCAGCAACATACAGTCTATGTACAAGACAAACTGCGTGAACAGGGAGAAGAAGTCTGGCGCTGGATCCAGGATGGCGCCCATCTGTATGTTTGTGGCAATGCGAATCGCATGGCAAGAGATGTAGAACAAGCCCTATTAGACATCATTTCACAACAGGGTGGCATGGATGCTGAACAGGCTGATGAATTCTTGAGTGAATTGCGCCTTGAGCGCCGTTATCAGAGAGATGTTTACTAATATGAGCAACATGAGCAATGTGAACAAAGAGAAAAAAAATCCTTTGAGCATTGAAGGTAAGATCATTGAAGGCAAGATCGTTGAAGGCAAACTTGCAGACAGTGAGCGCATGAAGTCAGACAGCAATTATCTGCGAGGAACGATCAGCGAAGATTTAAAAAATGGGCTGACAGGCGGATTTGAAGGCGATAATTTCCTTCTCATCCGCTTTCATGGCATGTATCAACAAGACGACCGTGATATTCGGACAGAGCGCGCAGAACAAAAACTCGAACCGCGTCACGCCATGATGCTGCGTTGTCGTCTGCCGGGAGGGATTATTACCCCAAACCAGTGGCTGGGCATTGATCGGTTTGCAACAGAAAATACGCTGTATGGCAGTATTCGATTAACTAACCGACAGACATTCCAGTTTCATGGGATCTTAAAAAATAACCTCAAGCCGGCACACCAATTATTGGCACAGATGGGATTGGATTCACTGGCAACCGCCAACGACGTTAATCGTAATGTGCTGTGTACTTCCAATCCGGTGCAATCGGCTTTGCACCAACAGGCCTATGAATGGGCGAAAAAGATCTCGGAGCACCTGCTGCCCCGCACCAACGCCTATGCTGAAATCTGGTTGGATAAAGAAAAAGTCGCCACCACCGATGAAGAACCGATCCTTGGTGCCACCTATCTGCCCCGTAAATTCAAAACATCGGTGGTTATTCCGCCACAGAATGATGTGGATCTGCATGCTAACGATATGAACTTTGTCGCCGTGGCAGAAAATGATCAGTTAATCGGCTTTAACGTGTTGGTGGGTGGGGGATTAGCCATGACCCACGGTGACAAAAAAACCTTTCCACGCTTGGCGAGTGAATTTGGTTTTATTGCACTGGAACACACACTGGCCATTGCGGAGGCGATAGTGACAACCCAACGTGATTGGGGCAACCGCACGGATCGTAAAAATGCGAAAACCAAATATACCCTTGAGCGCGTGGGTATCGAAACCTTCAAACAGGAAGTTGAAAAACGCGCCGGTGTGAAATTTGCCGCCATTCGCCCGTATGAATTCACGGGTCGGGGCGACCAAATCGGTTGGTTAAAGGGCATTGATGATCAATGGCACCTGACCCTATTCATTGAAAATGGCCGTTTGCTGGATTATCCCAACAAGCCATTAAAAACCGGGATCGCAGAAATTGCCAAAATCCATCAAGGCGATTTTCGCCTGACAGCCAACCAAAACCTGATTGTGGCAGGGATACCGGAGAGTGAAAAATCGCGGATTGAAGAGATTGCCCGTGCTCATGGTTTAATTGATGAGAGCGTAACGACGTTGCGTCACCACGCGATGGCGTGTGTTTCCTTTCCGACCTGCCCATTAGCGATGGCCGAAGCAGAACGTTTCCTGCCGGCTTTTGTTGACCATGTCGATGCGCTAATGGCAAAGCATGGGGTGGGAGATGAAGAGATTATCCTGCGGGTGACGGGTTGCCCCAATGGATGTGGCAGGGCGATGCTGGCAGAAATTGGGCTGGTGGGGAAAGCGCTTGATCGTTACAACCTACACCTTGGTGGAAATCGCATTGGTGATCGAATTCCCCGCATGTACAAGGAAAATATCACCTCAGCCGAGATCCTTGAGATACTGGATGAATTAATTGGTTGTTGGGCATCGGAACGTCATACCGATGAAGGTTTCGGTGATTTCCTGATCCGTGCTGATATCATCAAGCCAGTATTGAATTCAGCCGTCGATTTTTACGATTGGCAGGAGGCAGTATGAGCCAACTGAATTTATCGGAGCTGAATTTACCGGAACTGAATTTACCGAAATTAACAGCACTGACACCAGAGCAACAAATTGCGTCCCTGGCCAAAATCAATCAACGGCTGGAGACATTGGATGCCCATGAACGCGTGCGATGGGCATTGGAACATCTCTCCGGCGAATTTGTGCTTTCCTCTAGTTTTGGTATTCAGGCGGCGGTTTGCTTGCACCTTGTGACACAGGAGTATCCTGATATTCCCGTGATACTTACCGATACGGGATACTTATTTTCTGAAACTTATCAATTTATCGATAAATTAACGGAAAAACTCAACCTCAACTTGAAGGTTTTTCGTGCAGAGCACTCTCCGGCCTGGCAAGAATCACGTCATGGCAAATTATGGGAACAGGGAATAGCAGGGATTGAGCGTTATAACCAAATCAACAAAGTTGAGCCGATGAACCGTGCATTAAAGACGCTGCAAGCGCAAAGTTGGTTTGCGGGCTTGCGTCGTCAGCAATCAGAAAGCCGGACTCACTTACCGGTGCTGGCCATTCAACGGGGCGTTTTTAAAATCCTGCCCATTATTGATTGGGACAATCGGCAGGTACATCAATACCTGACAAAGCATGGCCTTGAATACCACCCATTATGGGAGCAGGGTTACCTTTCCGTGGGAGACACCCATACCAGCCAGAAATGGGAACCGGGTATGAGTGAAGAACAAACCCGTTTTTTTGGTCTGAAACGTGAGTGCGGTTTGCACGAAAGTTAAATTTAATCTCACAGCTCATCACCATTTTTATCAGGCAGCGCATCTTGTAAAAAGCAGTGCTGCTTTTTCTATTCTTTTTCTATTCTTTTTCTATGCTGAATATTTTGCTTAATGAGCTTTGTCACAGCCAAAAAAAAAGCGCTTATGCGATTCAGGAACAAATAATTACTTTTTGTCATTTCATAACCTGATCGCAGCCTCATATATTCATCCTTTAGTCATCATAATAACTAAGAGCTATACCCTTCGTAACTTGAAATTCATAGGGTAGATCACAAAAAAGGCTCTGACACAGGTCTGACACAGGATAGTATTGTGGATTATTTACCTTTATTTATTGAGCTTAAAGCCCGATCCGTATTGCTGGTGGGGGGCGGTGAAATCGCTTCTCGCAAAGCAGACTTATTACTTCGTACTGGTGCTGCGCTAACGGTTGTTGCGCCTGAACTGCATGTAGAATTGCAACAACGCCATCAAAAAAGTGAATTTGAGTGGTTACAGGGAACATTTAAAACCGAATATCTTGATGGCATATTTTTAGTCATTGCAGCGACGGACGATCACCACCTCAATCAGCATATTTTTACCGAAGCCAATCAGCGCGCTATCTTGACCAATGTCGTGGATAATCAATCTCTCTGTTCCGCCATTTTCCCCTCAATCATTGATCGCTCCCCGATTATCGTGGCGATCTCATCGGCAGGAAAATCTCCGGTTTTAACCCGATTATTGCGAGAAAAGCTGGAATCTTTGCTGCCATTTAGCCTTGGCGCAATGGCAAATATCGCCGGGCGCTGGCGTGAACGGGTGAAACAGCGTTTTACCTCCCTACGTCAGCGGCGTCATTTTTGGGAAAACGCGTTCAATGGGCGTTTTGCCACACTGGTCGCCAATGGGCAATTGCAGCAAGCCGAGGAGCAACTGGAACAGCAATTGGCTCACAATGATTCCCTTCCGCAGGGAGAACTGGCGCTGGTCGGGGCGGGGCCCGGTGATCCGGGGTTATTGACTCTAAAAAGCTTGCAGGTGATCCAGCAGGCTGACGTCGTTCTTTATGACCATTTGGTGAGTGCAGAAGTGCTGGAATTAGTTCGCCGTGATGCAGACAAAATCTGCGTTGGAAAACGAGCGGGTGACCACTCAGTGGCGCAGGAAGAGATCCATAAACTTATCATCAAGCTCGCCAATCAGGGGAAAAAGGTCGTTCGTCTGAAAGGCGGCGATCCCTTTATTTTTGGTCGGGGTGGCGAGGAATTACAAATTGCCGCCGCCGTAGGGATCCCTTTTCAGGTCGTGCCCGGCATTACGGCGGCGATAGGCGCTTCCGCTTATGCCGGCATTCCACTGACCCACCGGGAACACGCGCAAAGCGTGACTTTTATTACCGGGCATTGCCGTGAAAACGGCGCTGAACTGGATTGGCCTGCGCTGGCGCGGGGCAATCAAACATTAGCCATTTACATGGGGATTGTGAAAGCCGCCTTGATTAGCCAGAAACTGATTTCACATGGCCGGGATCGCAATACGCCCGTGGCCGTGATTGGTTGTGGCACTCGCCCGGAACAGCAAGTATTGACCGGAACCTTATCCGAATTGGAGCGATTGGCGCAACAAGCCCCATCGCCCGCTTTGCTGGTCATCGGAGAGGTGGCTCAGCTCCACCATCAGATAGCGTGGTATCGCCCTGCTGTGATTGATTTAGTATAAGGAGTGCTTAATGGACGAAAAAAGACTGACCCACTTACAGCAACTTGAAGCTGAAAGTATCCATATTATTCGGGAAGTGGCGGCGGAATTTGCCAATCCCGTCATGCTCTATTCAATCGGCAAAGATTCCTCTGTCATGCTGCATCTGGCACGTAAAGCCTTTTATCCGGGAAAACTGCCTTTTCCTTTATTACACGTGGATACCGGCTGGAAATTTCAGGATATGTATGACTTTCGTGATCGCACCGCGGAAAAGTATGGCTTTGAATTGCTGGTTTACCGTAATCCCCAAGGAGAGGCTTTAGGAATTAATCCTTTTATTCATGGTAGTGCAAAACACACCGACATCATGAAAACAGAAGGCTTGAAGCAAGCGCTGGATAAATATGGCTTTGATGCCGCTTTCGGCGGAGCGCGGCGTGATGAAGAGAAATCGCGCGCCAAAGAACGCATTTACTCATTCCGCGACCGTTCCCACCGTTGGGACCCGAAAAACCAACGTCCCGAACTGTGGCGCAACTATAACGGCCAGATTAACAAAGGGGAAAGTATCCGCGTTTTCCCCTTATCCAACTGGACAGAGCTGGATATCTGGCAATACATCTATCTGGAACAGATCGAGATCGTCCCCCTTTATTTGGCAAAACCGCGCCCGGTTGTTCAGCGTGAGGGAACATTCATTATGGTTGACGATGACCGAATCGACCTGAAAGCTGGAGAAGTGATCAGCCAGCGCAAAGTACGCTTCAGGACACTTGGCTGCTGGCCACTGACCGGAGCGGTGGAATCAGAAGCAGAAACGCTGCCGGAAATTATCGAAGAAATGTTGATATCAACCACGAGTGAACGGCAAGGGCGGCTGATTGATAGTGATCAGTCCGGTTCTATGGAGCTGAAAAAGCGTCAGGGTTATTTTTAAGGAGTCCAGCCATGCCAGCACTTGCACATAATGAAACCATTGCCCGCCAGATCAAACAACAAGGCGGCGTTGAAGCCTATCTGCGGTTACAGCAGGAAAAAGGATTATTGCGCTTTTTAACCTGCGGCAGCGTAGATGATGGTAAAAGCACACTCATTGGCCGTTTGCTGCATGACACTCGCCAAATTTATGAGGATCAACTTGCCACCTTACAAAGTGACAGCAAGCGAATAGGGACTCAGGGCGAAAAACTCGATCTGGCTTTATTAGTTGATGGATTGGTAGCTGAACGAGAACAAGGCATTACCATTGATGTGGCCTACCGCTATTTTTCCACTGAACAGCGTAAATTCATCATTGCGGACACACCGGGGCATGAACAATATACCCGCAATATGGCGACCGGTGCCTCAACCAGTGATCTCTCGATTTTATTAATCGATGCACGCAAAGGGGTTCAGGAACAAACGCGCCGTCACAGTTTTATCAGTACCTTGCTGGGTATTCGTCACTTGGTGGTGGCGGTCAATAAAATGGATTTGATGGCATATCAACAAGCTATCTTTGAACAGATCAAACAAGATTATTTGAATTTCGCCGCACAATTGCCTGCTGATTTAAACATCTATTTTGTGCCCATCTCGGCATTGGAAGGGGATAACATCGTCACCCGCAGTGAAAAAATGGCGTGGCACACGGGAGAAACCTTACTGGACATTCTGGAGTCCGTAGACGTAAAAACCAAAGCGACAGAACAGCCTCTGCGTTTTCCCGTACAGTATGTGAACCGTCCTGATCTGGATTTTCGTGGCTACAGCGGCACATTGTCGTCGGGGATTTTACGGCCAGGCCAGCCAATAAAAGTGATGCCATCTGGTGCTGTTTCTACCGTAGAGCGCATTGTCACTTTTAACGACGATCTCACCTTTGCCGTGCCCGGAGAAGCGATCACCCTCGTATTAAAAGATGAAATAGATATCAGCCGTGGTGATTTATTGGTTGCGGTTGAAGATCAAATGAAGGTTACTCGCCACGCGGTGGTGGATGTCGTCTGGATGTCAGAGCAGCCGCTGATTCAGGGGCAAAGTTTGGATATCAAAGTTGCGGGCAAAAAAAGCCGGGGCAAAGTCGATAATATTCAATATCAGGTGGATATTAACCATCTGACCCAGAAAGTCGCGGTTGAGTTACCGCTGAATGCGATTGGCCGGGTGGAATTTTCATTTGATGAACCTTTATTGCTCGACAGTTACGCACAACATGCCGATACCGGGGGCATTATCCTGATCGATCGCCTGACCAATGTGACGGTAGGCGCGGGATTGGTGCATGAAATTCAGGCTGATGTTTACGAAGAGCCGAAAGAATACAGTGAATTTGAACTGGAATTTAACCGATTAGTTCGCCGTCATTTTCCGCATTGGGGAGTTCGTGATCTCTTGGGAGGAAAATAAGTGGCTCAGAACAATATCGTCTGGCATTCACATGCCTTGGACAGGGCGCAGCGGGAAAAGGCCAATGGGCATCCTGCCTTGGTGATTTGGTTCACAGGGTTATCCGGCTCAGGAAAATCCACCCTTGCAGGGGCATTGGAACAGGCCTTATTTGCACAGGGAATCAAAACCTACTTACTAGATGGCGATAATGTACGTCATGGCCTATGCAGTGATTTGGGTTTTTCTGACCTCGATCGGCAGGAAAATATCCGGCGAGTCGGTGAAGTCGCAAAATTGATGGTTGATGCAGGGCTAGTCGTACTGACGGCATTTATTTCTCCTTATAAAACGGAACGGCAAAAAATACGCGAACTAATGGGAGAAGGGCGCTTTCTTGAAGTGTATGTTGATACACCACTGGCGGTATGTGAAGCTCGCGATCCCAAGGGGCTCTATAAAAAAGCCCGTGCGGGAGAATTGCCCAATTTTACTGGAATTGATACGGTCTATGAGGCACCCGAACAGCCGGACGTTTATTTAGCGGGTTCACAGTCGGTAGAATCCTCGATTGAAAAATTGTTTTTTACCCTGAAAAACAACAAAATTCTGACAATCTAACGATCAAACCAACAAATCACCATGAAACACATTATTATTGTTAGTGGAATAATGTGTTTCTACACACATTTCATTGAGTGCATTGTTATATATGTCGTTCATGTCGCACAGCCATGTCCTGCAACCCTGTTTTTGGCTGGCTTTATGGCGGGATATGTAAATGGTTTTACGGGGGATTTTGTGAATGGTTTTGTGAATGGTTTTGTGAGAGTCAGTGGCGTCATGCTTTTAGTTGTGGGATGATTAGCGGGTTTTTCAGGGGGGGAGATGGGCAAACTAACGCTACTATTACTGGTTTTGCTGGGTTGGTTACAATATTCGCTGTGGCTCGGCAAAAATGGCATTCACGATTATGTGCGGGTTAAGGCCGAAGTTGACAAACAAGAGGTCGATAACCTCAAACTGAAAGCGCGTAACGATCAGCTATTTGCTGAAATCAAGGATCTGAAAGGGGGACAGGAGGAGATTGAAGAGCGTGCTCGCAGCGAATTAGGCATGATTAAACCCGGCGAATCTTTTTATCGCATGGTGCCTGATACCTCAAAACAGAATGCGCAATAATCTTTAAATCAGAACAGTAAATAATAATCGAAATGAATAATTCACGACTTCATTCCTCTGCTGATGTTTCTCTTGCCGATCATACTGAAATTATTGCTTTGATCCCTGCTGCGGGTATCGGCAGCCGGATGCAATCAGCGTGTCCAAAACAGTATCTCAACGTTGCCGGAAAAACGGTTCTTGAACATACCTTGGCGGCACTGCTTGAGCATCCTCGTATACAACGCATTATTCTTGCGCTGAATCCTGCTGATACCCAATTTGAGCAATTACCCATTGCTTTTGATCCAAGAATTACAACCGTCATTGGGGGTAAAGAGCGAGCCGATTCAGTATTGGCGGGATTAGATTATTTATCGGGTTTGCCGACAGACAAAACAACCTGGGTTTTAGTGCACGATGCAGCCCGCCCCTGTCTGCATAGGAATGATCTCGATAACCTGCTGCGGATCATTGATCACAGTGCCGCCTCTCCTGACGTATGCGGTGGAATTCTGGCATCACCAGTGAGGGACACCATGAAACGCATGGTATCGCCATCAATGGCAGGATCATCGACAACCCCTCCATTGATTGCGCATACCGTTGATCGCAACGGGCTTTGGCACGCATTGACCCCACAGTTATTCCCTTTGCCGCTATTACGTGATTGCCTGATCAAAGCACTTGCCGAGCAAGCCTGCATTACCGATGAATCTTCGGCGCTTGAGTATTGTGGCTATCATCCCGTACTGGTCAATGGACGAGCGGACAATATCAAAGTGACTCAACCTGAAGATTTGATACTGGCTGAATTTTACTTATCCCGAAAAGTTAAGGAACCTATCGTATGAGAATTGGACACGGTTTTGATGTGCATAAATTTGGCGGGGAAGGGCCATTGGTCATTGGTGGTGTCCGTATTCCTTATGAACAAGGATTGATTGCCCATTCAGACGGCGATGTCGCCTTGCACGCTGCCACAGATGCCCTGCTGGGTGCCGCCGCACTGGGTGATATTGGTAAATTATTTCCCGATACTGATCCGGCTTTTAAGGGCGCAGATAGCCGGGAATTGCTGAAAGAAGCCTACCGCCGTATCCGTGCGAAGGGCTATCGGATCGGGAATCTGGATATCACCATCATTGCACAGGCACCGAAAATGTTGCCTCATATTCCCCAAATGCGGGTTAATCTGGCAGAAGATCTTGAATGCCATATCGATGATATTAACGTTAAAGCGACAACGACAGAAAAACTGGGATTTGTTGGCCGTCAAGAAGGTATTGCCTGCGAAGCGGTTGCTTTATTGATAAAAGAACAGTGGGTAAAGGAATAAGTATGTCATTGCGTGAATTACATTGGTTTTATGGTCAACCAGAAGCGACCGGTGTTGTTAAAGCGACACCAGAAGATTTTATTGTCCGCGAAGACTTGGGGTTTTCTCCTGATGGAGAAGGCGAACACTTAATGGTACATCTCCGTAAAACAGGGTGTAACACCCAATTTGTCGCGGATCATCTTGCCCGTTTTGCCCAAATACCGGCGCGTTCTGTCAGCTATGCGGGGTTGAAAGATCGCAATGCTGTGACGGAACAGTGGTTTTGTCTGCACTTGCCGGGAAAACAAGATCCAGATTTAACGGCATTTCAACTTGAAGGGTGTGAAGTGCTGGCGACTTCCCGCCAGAAACGCAAACTGCGGATTGGCGCATTGAAAGGCAATGATTTCACTCTGGTATTAAGAGACATCTCTGATCGGCAAGCGGTGGACACACGCTTGCAGCAGATAGCGCAAACCGGCGTTCCAAATTACTTTGGTGAACAGCGTTTCGGACGGGATGGACAAAATTTAGTTCAGGCTCAACGCTGGGCGGCGAATGAAATTCATGTCAAAGAACGCAGCCGCCGCAGTTTTTACCTTTCTGCCTGCCGTAGCGCTATGTTTAATGCCATTGCCAGCAGACGTATTGCACAGGGTGAACATCAGCAGGTAAAAAAGGGTGACGCGTTACAATTAACAGGACGTGGTAGCTGGTTTGTGGCTGATGAGTCTGAATTGTCGGTGTTGCAGCAGCGAGTTCTGGATGGCGAACTACAAATCACCGCGCCTTTACCGGGAGACAAAGCATTGGGAACGCAGCATCAGGCCCTGGATTTCGAACAGCAATGCTTATTGGATGACGAATCTCTTTGGGCATTGGTCAAACGTGAGCGTGTGGAAAGCACCCGTCGGGCAATATTGGTGAAACCGCTTAATCTGGGGTGGGAATGGCAAGATGACCAAACTGTCACCCTCCATTTCTCTCTGCCATCTGGTAGCTTTGCAACCAGTGTGGTCAGAGAACTCATCAATCAGGATCAAAATAAGGCTGCGGATATTGCAGAATAATGGTGCTAGTTAGTTGTGCTGGCTAATTATGTCGCCTGAGTACAAAGCCGCTCTACAAAACTGTTAACCTCATGCTAAGATCAAACAATTTTCTGATAGCCTTAATATTGCCCAATCATAGGTTATACCAGACAAACAGGACAACACAGGGTAAGTTATTGTATTAACCTATGTCATTTTTAATGAAATCAACGAGATATATCAATGCTGCGGATATTACTGAGTAACGATGATGGTGTCACCGCTCCGGGTATTCAAACTTTAGCGGCTACATTGCGGAAACACTATCATGTTCAGGTTGTTGCGCCTGACCGTAACCGTAGTGGTGCGTCAAATGCCTTAACGTTGGATCGCCCCTTGCGCATCCATACACTGGGCAATGGTGATATTTCTGTTCAGGAAGGGACACCGACGGATTGTGTGTATTTGGGTGTGAATAAACTGGTACGTCCTCGTCCTGATATTGTCGTTTCAGGCATCAACTGTGGCCCTAACCTCGGTGATGACGTCATTTACTCTGGTACGGTCGCGGCTGCCATGGAAGGGCGTCACTTAGGATTACCCGCACTGGCAGTATCGCTCAATGGTGACAAACATTACGAAACAGCGGCAGAAGTGACCGTGCGTTTATTAGCTTTGCTGCAAAAATCCCCCTTAAGAGCGGGCAACATTCTGAATATTAATGTGCCTGATATCCCTATTGAACACATCAAAGGGTTTCGAGTGACGCGATGTGGTAGCCGCAGCGCTGCTGAACAAGTCTATGCCCTGGAAGATCCCAAAGGTAATATGCTCTATTGGATAGGTCCGCCGGGAGAAAAAAGTGATTTTGGGCCTGAAACGGACTTTGCTGCGGTGGAAGAGGGATTTGTGTCCATTACCCCCTTGCAGGTGGATTTAACGGCATATAAAGCGCAGGAGCTGATAGATGATTGGTTGGCAAAAGTCGGGGATATTGGGGAATGTTAAACCGGTCGATGAAAAATTTGCTGGTGCAATTGCGCCAGCAAGGCATTAACAATGAGCATCTGTTGGCGATTATTGCCAGAGTACCTCGGGAATCTTTTGTCGATGAAGCCCTTGCACATAAGGCCTATGAAAATACTGCACTGCCCATTGGTCATGGGCAAACCATCTCCCAACCCTATATTGTTGCCCGCATGACAGAGTTGCTGAATTTAACCCCTGCATCCAATGTATTGGAAATTGGGACAGGCTCAGGTTATCAAACAGCAATACTTGCCCACTTAGCCAAACACGTTTTCTCCGTAGAGCGGATTAAGGGATTACAGTGGCAGGCTAAACGCAGACTGAAACAACTTGACTTGCATAATATCTCAACCCGCCACGGTGATGGTTGGAATGGATGGCCATCAAAAGGGCCTTTTAACGCCATTATTGTTACCGCCGCGCCCCCCGAAATTCCGCAGGCGCTACTTCATCAGCTTGCCGATGGCGGTGTGATGGTTTTGCCTGTCGGCGAGCGTACTCAATTACTGAAAGTGGTACATCGTTATGGGAATGATTTTCATGGCGACATTATCGAATCCGTCCGTTTTGTCCCCCTAATTCAAGGCGAGCTAGCATAATCAGCTAATTTTATTTGAGAGGTAATTTTCAAATTGGCTGTTATTTTTTCTCAAATTAAGCAAAATGTTTCGCTTTAAGTCTTTAGTCATTCTAAATTTCTTTATAAATCATCGTTATTTACACTTATATTTGCCTTTATGGGGGAATAAAGTATGAACCTGGGAAACCGAGTGAAAAAAATAAAGTGGATAATCGCTGGCACCGTTATGGGAGCGATGTTGGCAGGTTGTAGCAATACATCTAATCGTCCAGCTCCAATAGTCACTATCGACAATAAGGAGAAAAACGGAGGATTACTCTCCAGGCCATCGTCAGTTTCGACGCCAATGCCATCTTCTCCTTCTTCAATTTCGACAAATCGCATATCAGATAATCATGCTGCTAAAAGCCGTTATCCAGTGAATGATGCTGCCAACGGAAACGCCTCTCAAGGGCGAATCATCTATAGTCGTAACTACGAGAGCATCCCGAAAGGAAGCTACAGCGGGAGTACTTACACGGTTAAACATGGTGATACCTTGTTCTATATCGCTTGGATTACCGGTAATGACTTTCGTGATCTGGCTCTCAGAAATAATATTTCAGAGCCTTATAGCTTAAATGTTGGCCAGATCCTGAGAATAGGTAATACAACCTCCAAAAATAGTGTATTAATAGCATCAAATAGCACTCAATCTAAAATTAAGCAGGTTGATTTTCAAAAAATTAATGCGTATCCTGCAACTATTGATAGACCAAGGTCAGGAAAAATGTTGCCAAAAGAAACTATTTCTGGTAGCGACGATGCCTCTACAAAAGTATCTACAGCAACGGATACGGGAATAAATAGCGCTATTAATGGTATTGATACTATTAATAGTTGGAGGTGGCCGGCAGAAGGAAAAATTCTCGAGGGCTTCTCTGATTCTAAAGGAGGAAATAGAGGTATTGATATTGCGGGAAGCCGTGGCCAACCTGTATTTGCAACAGCTAGTGGAAAAGTAGTTTATGCCGGAAATGCATTACGCGGATACGGCAACTTAATAATAATAAAACATAACGATGACTACCTAAGTGCTTATGCCCACAACGACACAATGTTAGTTCGTGAGCAGCAGGATGTTCAAGCGGGGCAAAAAATTGCCACTATGGGTAGCACCGGGACAAGTTCAGTAAGATTGCATTTTGAAATTCGCTATAAGGGAAAATCCGTAAACCCGCTGCGTTATCTTCCGCAGCGATAAACCGGGGCAGGATCTGAAATCCTGCCCGCATTATCATGGGTAGGAGCAGCTGATGAGCCAAAGTACGCTTAAAGTTAATAAGTTGTATGATGATGCGGATTTAGACGAAAATAGCATGGAAGCTGATGACTTTGATGAAGCGTTGCTGAAAGATGAGGATGAATTAACTGGTCTTGATGAAGATTTGGATTTGTTGCAAGGAGTCAACCAACGGGTGCTCGATGCAACACAACTTTATCTTGGAGAGATTGGTTTCTCACCTCTGCTGACAGCAGAGGAAGAGGTTCTTTTTGCCAGACGAGCACTGCGAGGAGATGTTGCTGCACGCCAACGTATGATTGAAAGTAATTTGCGATTGGTTGTCAAAATATCCCGCCGATATAGCAATCGTGGATTGGCACTGTTAGATTTGATTGAAGAAGGTAATCTCGGGCTGATTCGTGCAGTGGAAAAATTTGATCCAGAAAAAGGTTTTCGTTTTTCTACTTATGCGACATGGTGGATCCGTCAAACCATTGAACGTGCCATCATGAATCAAACTCGCACAATTCGTCTGCCTATTCACATCGTCAAGGAATTAAATGTCTATTTACGTACTGCAAGAGAACTGGCACATACATTGGATCATGAACCCAGTATCGAAGAAATTGCGGAAAAACTGGATAAACCTGTTGAAGACGTAAGTCGTATGATGCGGCTTAACGAACGCATTACTTCTGTCGATACACCAATTAGTGGCGATTCAGATAAAGCCTTATTGGATATTTTATCTGATGAAAATGACACAGGGCCGGAAACCACCATTCAAGATGATGATATGAAACAGAGTATCGTGAAATGGTTGTTTGAACTGAACGCAAAACAGCGCGAAGTTTTGGCTCGTCGTTTCGGTTTGCTTGGATACGAAGCAGAAACATTAGAAGATGTTGGACGAGAAATCGGCTTAACAAGGGAGAGAGTTCGTCAGATCCAAGTTGAGGGATTGCGACGTCTTAAAGATATATTGCATACCCAAGGCTTGAATATGGAATCATTATTCCGCACTTAGTTGTTTATACAAAAGCAACTTATACCAAATAAACTAATACCTGGAAAATTTATACCTAAGAAATTTCAAATTGCAGCGTAGTGGAAAATAAATGCCTTTCCAGAAACAAAGATAACGAGATAGCTAGATAACTCGGTGATCGGAAAGAGTAGACGTCATCCCTAAAGTGACAATTGAAAAGAGAAAGGTATATTAGAGGGTAATTCGAAGGTGGGCAAAATAAGCCCACCTTTTATTTATTCATCCACCCATTTATATTCCTATTAGCATTTGAGGATGCGATTTGATTTATCCATTTCAGATAATGGGAATGCCACTATGAAACTTAAAATCATGATCGGGCGTTTGAATAAGTTCCGCTTCAACCTGACCGAAATAATTCACCCTTGCTGTAATATCTTCTTTAGATATTGACTGAGCCAGTGCTAAATAATCTTGATAATGGCGGGCTTCTGAACGCAGAAGGGAAATATAAAATTTGCCCAAATCTTCATCCAAATGGGGAGCCAGTTTAGCGAAACGTTCGCATGAGCGCGCTTCAATATAGGCACCAATAATCAACTTATCGACCAGCGTATAAGGTTCATGATTGGTGATGTGCTGAAATAGGGATTTCGCATAGCGGCTGGCGCTGATGTTGTCATAGCTTATTCCTTTGGCCGCCATGATTTCCAATACCTGATAAAAATGATGCAGCTCTTCCTTAATTAATAGCACCATCTTATCAATCAGCTCTTGACTATAAGGTGATTTCGACCGGGCGGTAATCTGCCTGGTGACCTGATTTTTACCTTTTAATGAATGGATATTCCCTATTTTTTTATAGGCAAAATCTTCATAGGGTTGAAACCAGGTCAGCAAAATATCAGCACTTTCAGGATCAACGGCATATTTACGAATTAAGAACATAGCACTTTGTGCCGCTTTCAATTCACATAGCAGGTGATCACGCAACAAAATCGGCAAGCTTTCGGGTTGCCGAGCTTTTTCTACCCACTGATCGGGCGTCTCGCACTGCAAAAATTGATAAATGGGTGCTAACAGATTGGTATCAAACCTTATTGCTGTTCCATTCATTGCGATTCCAGTCACCGTTAAACCATATCTTTCAGACGATAAATCCATTCCAGAGCCTGACGTGGTGTCAAGGTATCAGGATTAAGGTTTTCCAATGCTTCAACGGCTGGAGAAGTTTCTTCTGCCAGCAGCGTTAATTGCGGTGTATCAACATGGCCGACTGCCGCATGATTGGAGAGTGATTCCAACTCTTTCAATTTTTGGCGGGCGCGTTTAATCACATCGCGCGGGACACCGGCCAGTGAAGCAACGGCGAGTCCATAACTCTTGCTTGCTGCACCTTCCTGTACATTGTGCATAAAAGCGATAGTCTCGCCATGCTCGACCGCATCAAGATGGATATTGACGACACCTTCCAGTTTTTCAGGCAGTGTTGTCAGTTCGAAATAGTGAGTGGCAAACAGCGTCATTGCCTTGATGCGGTTAGCCAAATTTTCAGCGCAAGCCCAGGCAAGGGATAAGCCATCGTAAGTTGACGTACCACGGCCGATTTCATCCATCAAAACTAAACTATGTTCAGTCGCGTTATGCAAGATGTTGGCTGTTTCAGTCATTTCGACCATAAAGGTAGAGCGCCCAGAGGCCAGATCATCAGATGCCCCGACACGCGTAAAGATACGATCGACAGGGCCAATAACTGCTTTTTCGGCAGGAACAAAACTGCCAATATAGGCCATCAGCGTAATCAACGCTGTCTGACGCATATAAGTACTTTTCCCCCCCATATTCGGGCCGGTAATAATCAGCAAGCGGCGCTGTGAAGAGAGTGTTAATGGGTTAGAAATAAATGGCTCGCTCAATACTTGCTCGACAACCGGATGCCGTCCCCCTGTTATCTGGATACCGACTTTATCCGTCAGGATCGGGCAGGTGTAATTCAGCGTTTCAGCACGTTCGGCAAGGTTTGCCAGTACATCCAGTTCTGACAAGGCTTCGGCACAGGTTTGCAAATCGGCCAGGTGAGGCAGCAACAGATCGAATAACTCTTCGTACAGGGTTTTCTCAATGGCAAGAGCTTTGCCTTTGGAGGTGAGCACCTTGTCTTCATATTCCTTTAATTCAGGAATGATATAGCGCTCGGCATTTTTCAGCGTCTGACGACGAACATAATGGATAGGGACTAAATGGCTCTGTCCACGACTCACCTGAATATAGTAACCATGCACCGCATTAAAGCCTACTTTCAGAGTATCAATGCCGAGCTTTTCACGTTCGCGGATCTCCAGTTTATCCAGATAATCACTGGCACCATCGGCCAGTGCCCGCCACTCATCCAGTTCAGCATTATAACCCATGGCAATCACACCGCCGTCACGCACTAAAACAGGTGGTGTTTCGACAATGGCACTCTCCAGTAGTGTCTGTAATTCATCAAAATGTCCCACACGTTGCTGTAACGCCTCAATATAAGGGAAAGCGGCAGAAGTCAGGATCTGATGAATATCGGGCAATTGCTGGAAAGCATGACGCATTCTGGCCAGATCACGGGGACGGGCAGAACGAAGAGCAAGACGGGCAAGGACACGCTCTAAATCACCGACCTGACGCAAAAACGGCTGCAATTCATAGCCGATTTCCTGTAATGCGGAAATGGCTTGATGGCGATCTTCCAGCACCGCTTTATTGCGGATTGGCGTATGCAGCCAGCGTTTCAGCATGCGGCTGCCCATGGGCGTCACACATTGATCGAGGACTGAAGCCAGCGTATTCTCAGTGCCACCGGATAAATTTTGCGTCAGCTCCAGATTACGGCGAGTGGCGGCATCCATAATGACCGTTTCCTGCTGGCGCTCCATCGTCAGGCTGCGGATATGGGGCAGGGCAGTGCGCTGGGTGTCTTTGACATATTGCAGCAAACAGCCGGCTGCACGCAGGGCGAGCGTCGCCTTTTCCACGCCGAAGCCAATCAAATCACGGGTGCCAAATTGCAAATTCAGTTGCTGTCTTGCGGTATCCAGCTCAAACTCCCACATGGAGCGTCTGCGCAGGCCATGACAACGTTCAATCAGCGCCATCGGCCCAAAGGTTTCAGGATAGAGCAATTCCGCGGGACGAGTGCGTTGCAGTTCTGCGGCAATAGTCTCTTCGTCGGGCATCTCGGCAACACGGAAACGGCCAGAAGTGATATCCAGCGTCGCGTAACCAAACCCTTGGCTATCATGCCAGATAGCCGCTAGCAAATTATCCTGACGCTCCTGTAGCAAGGCTTCATCAGTGACCGTACCGGGGGTGACAATACGGACAACTTTGCGTTCAACCGGGCCTTTACTGGTGGCAGGATCACCCACTTGTTCGCAGATTGCCGCAGATTCACCAAGTTGTACCAGTTTTGCCAGATAGTTTTCAATCGCGTGATAAGGAACGCCCGCCATAGGGATAGGCTGACCTGCGGATTGCCCACGTTTGGTGAGGGAGATATCCAGTAACTTCGCCGCCTTTTTGGCATCGTTATAGAACAACTCGTAAAAATCCCCCATCCGGTAAAGCAGCAGAATATCCGGGTGCTGTGCTTTCAGGCGCAGATATTGCTGCATCATGGGAGTATGGCTATCGATATCCTTTGCTGGAGATTCTTTCATATTGACTTGATTCAATTGTATTATTCCTGTTGACTCAGTTGGGCCATCGACCTAAGTCAACCCATCTAAATGACAAAACCTAAATATAATCAGCTAAGGATGGAACGCTAATAGACCTCATCCTGGGCGAAAACGCTATCTTATCATTGATAATCTGTGTGATTCATCTGTAGATGCAATTAGGAAGATTTGCGCGGTAGGTTAGCAGGATTACTCGCAGGAATGCATCAGATTTTTTCATCATTCAGCAGAATTGCGAAGTGGTTCGAATTAAATAAATGACGGGAGATAACGGATTCGTGCCAGTATGGATATTGGCTATTTGGATAAGGCATTAGCCTTTTCTGTACATACCCCTGTGATTATGTGATGTTGCAGACAAACCTTGGTATACTTATTGTGTTGTGAGGTATTTCCTTATTTTCGATTTGACCATTGAGAGGCCGTGATGAGCAGCAATATAAAAAAGCAGATGAGTTATGCTAAGCCTTCTCGCGCAGATATTGCTCGTTCTGTCGCGACGTCAACAGCGGTTGAGACCGGCAAGCCTTCAGCCAAGATTGAGGCTTCGCTTGAGGTTGTGCGCAAGAAATTCGCCCATCTCCGTCTTGCGGTCTAATCACTTCTCAATGCCTTACTGACCCAGTGCCTCATTGGGTCGTAGTCCATTGACATACCTGCGTGGATAGCTGAAATATATTCAGTTTTGTTTTGCTCCCAGCTTTGATAGTCCAGCGGTTTATATCCTCCCTGAACAGCCATTACATCGGCTAAAAGCCGCGACAAGCGCCCGTTTCCCTCTCTGAATGGATGGATGAGTATCAATTCCACATGGGTTATGGCGATAGCTGCGATGAGTTGTTCTTCGTCTATGTTGGTACACGGCGTATAACGGGCAAGATACTTAGCGTCGAATTCGTTCAGTAGTTTTGGTACTTGTGCTGAGGGAGCAAACATAAAGTTGCCCTTGCTGATATTTACCGTTCTTTCTTGTCCAGCCCACTCGTAGATGTT
>NZ_JAQRFJ010000055.1:0-24265 GCF_028599065.1 Xenorhabdus sp. PR6a
TTCAGAAATCCCTGAAGACGCAAGTTTTCAGGGATTTTTTCTTATAGATCGGCTATAGCTTCCGGTAACTCAATCAACATTCGTCCTTTATATTTACCCAATGGCATCGCCGTGCTGGCTATATAAATATAAAAAAAGTGGCATCTGCCAAGATGCCACTTTCAATTGTTGTTATCAAATATAACGATGAAATCGATTAGAAGCTCAAAATCAATCCGGTAATGGCTGCGGACAGGAAGCTTACCAGCGTTGAACCAAACAGCAGTTTCAGACCAAAACGTGCAACCGTATTACCCTGTTTTTCATCCAACCCTTTAATGGCACCGGCAACAATCCCGATGGATGAGAAGTTAGCGAAAGAAACCAAAAATACTGACAGGATTCCTTTCGAATGTTCACTCAGTTGACCCGCAATTTCTTGCAGGCTTTGCATCGCCACAAATTCATTGGAAACCATCTTGGTCGCCATAATGCTGCCGACTTTCAGTGCTTCATCACTTGGAATGCCAATGATCCAGGCAAACGGATAGAACACATATCCCATGCACTCTTGGAATGTGATCCCAAATACCAGATGGAAAATGGCATTAATTCCCGCGATCAGGGCAATAAAACCGATCAACATCGCAGAAACAATCAACGCTACCTTGAAACCTGCCAGGATATATTCACCCAGCATTTCAAAGAAACTTTGCCCCTCATGGAGGTTGCTCATCTGGATGTCTTCTTCACTCTCAACAGAGTAAGGATTGATGAGCGACAAGATGATAAAGGTGCTGAACATATTGAGGATCAGTGCCGCGACCACATATTTTGCATCCAGCATGGTCATGTAAGCACCGACAATCGACATAGATACCGTGGACATTGCGGTTGCTGCCATCGTATACATCCGGCGCTCAGACATTTTTCCCAGCACATTCTTGTAAGCAATAAAGTTTTCTGATTGCCCCAGAACCAACGAACTCACCGCATTAAATGATTCCAGTTTACCCATGCCGTTGATTTTAGACAGGACTGTACCTATCGCACGAATGATAATCGGCAGCACTTTGATGTGTTGCAAAATACCAATCAGGGCAGAAATAAAGATGATAGGACATAATACATTCAGGAAGAAAAAGGCCAGATTCGCTTCTATCATGCCACCGAACACAAAGCTGGTGCCTTTTGCTGCATAAGACAACAGTTGGACAAATAAAGCGTCAAATCCTTTAACTATCCCTAAACCTACGTTAGAGTTCAGGAAGAACCAGGCCAGTAAGAGTTCGATGATAAGCAACTGAACAATATAACGAATTCTAATACCCTTCCGGTTATTACTGGCTAAAACCGCCAGGCCGCCAATCACGACCAAGGCGAGGAAAAAATGAAAAATATGAGACATAAAGACGCGCTCCAAACACAATTCTGTGTAAATTTATCATGTATTTTAGGTAACACATGATAATAAAGTTTGATTATTATCACATTAATATACTATATCGGCGGTTACAAATTCCTATTTAGCTAATCCGATCACACTTTAATCATCGCCTCCTGAAGTGGAACGCCTATTATTCACCCAATAAACGGAGCATTTCCTCTTCATCAATAACAGGAATCCCCAAGGCATTAGCTTTAGCTAACTTGGAACCCGCTGCTTCACCGGCAATCACCAGATCGGTTTTTTTCGACACACTTCCCGTCACCTTAGCCCCTAAGGCTGCCAGCTTATCTTTGGCTTCGTCGCGGGATAAACGGCTCAATGAACCTGTCAATACGATTGTCTTGCCCGTAAATGGGCTGTCAACCTCATCCGAATTCTGGCTTTCAACTGATTCCCAATGGATACCTTTATTGTTAATGAGATCATCAATCACCGCCTGATTATGCGGTTCATTAAAGAAATTCACGACATGACGGGCAACAACGCTTCCCACATCCTGCACCGCAATCAGTGCATCAATATCTGCTGCACGCAATTTTTCCAATGTGCCAAAGTGAGCAACCAAATTGACGGCTGTCGCTTCGCCGACCTCACGAATGCCCAAAGCGTAAATAAAACGTGCAAACGTGGTTTTCTTTGCGTTCTCCAAAGCATTAATGACATTTTGCGCAGACTTCGGTCCCATTCGCTCAAGACCCGTTAATTTTCCGGCCGTCAACCGGAAAAGATCGGCTGGCGTTTTGACATATTCTTTATCGACAAGTTGTTCAATGATTTTTTCGCCCATGCCATCAACATCCATCGCACGGCGGGACACAAAATGTTTCAATGCTTCTTTGCGTTGTGCTCCGCAGAACAAACCTCCGGTACAACGCGCGACAGCTTCACCTTCGACACGCTCGATATCTGAGTCACAAATCGGACAATGCGTTGGGAAAATCACTTCCTGAGTTTCTGCTGGTCTGCTTTCATAAACCACGCCGACAACTTGCGGAATAACATCTCCAGCACGACGAACAATGACCGTATCACCAATACGCAGCCCCAGACGTTCAATTTCATCGGCATTGTGCAGCGTGGCATTACTGACCGTCACCCCTGCCACCAAGACAGGCTCTAAACGGGCAACCGGCGTAATGGCACCGGTGCGTCCTACCTGAAACTCAACATCACGGACGATAGTTATCTGTTCTTGAGCGGGAAATTTGAAAGCCGTTGCCCAACGCGGCGCTCTGGCAACAAAGCCCAATCGTTCCTGTAATTTGAGGGAATCGACTTTAACGACCACCCCATCAATGTCAAAGCCCAGTGTCGGCCGTTGCTGTTCAGTGTCACGGTAGAAATCCATTACCTGTTGAGTTCCCTGACATAATTTCACTTTGTCACTGACAGGCAGTCCCCAGTGCTTAAATTGCATCAGACGTTCATAATGACTGGCGGGTAACACCCCGCCTTCCAGCACCCCGACGCCATAGCAGTAGAAAGCCAGTGGGCGCTTGGCCGTAATGCGAGGGTCGAGCTGGCGTAATGATCCTGCCGCGGCATTGCGGGGGTTAGCAAAAACTTTATTACCTGTGCGACGCGCTTCTTCGTTGAGTTTTTCAAACCCAACTTGCTTCATAAAGACTTCACCACGAATTTCAACGCGGGCAGGAATATTGTCCCCTTTCAGGCGCAAAGGAATGGCGCGAATGGTACGAACGTTGGCGGTAATATTCTCCCCTGTGGTTCCATCGCCACGCGTTGCGGCCTGTACCAATTCCCCATTTTCATACAGTAAACTGACCGCCAAACCATCCAGTTTTAGTTCACAACAAAACACCAGTTCCTGGCTATCTTTCAGACGATCACGGACGCGCTTATCAAATGCCAGATAACTCTCTTCATCAAACACATTATCCAGAGACAGCATCGGGATTTCATGGCGTACCTGCTCAAACGCCGTTAATGGTACTGCCCCTACGCGTTGGGTAGGCGAGTCAGCAGTAATCAATTCTGGATGCTGCTCTTCCAGCACTTTTAATTCTCGCATCAGGCGATCATATTCTGCATCAGGGATCTCTGGCGCATCCATCACATGATACAAGTATTCGTGATGACGTAATTTTGTTTTTAATTCATTGATTTTTTGAATGATATTTTTCATGACTTCTCACCAGAGATGAAAAACCCCCGACTAGCGGGGGTTCAATACTAAAAAGAGGGGATTATTGACTAACATTGAGTGTATTGCGGATACGCGCCTTATAAAGCTCGATCATCTGTGGTGTCAGCATCTTGCGTTCACCATCCAGAACCACGCCGCCTACATCGGCGGCAATGCGCTGTGCCGCTTGCAACATCAGTTTAAAATTCTGATTGGAATCGCCATATGAGGGCACAAGCATAAACATGGAAACGCCAGGGGTAGTGAAATCGACCATTCGCTCTGGATCAAACGAACCCGGCTTTACCATGTTAGCTAAACTGAACAATACCGCACCGCTACCCGATGGATTAAGGTGACGATGAAAAATATTCATCTCACCAAACCGGAAGCCTGCCTGCAAAATACTCTGGAGCAAGATTTCGCCGTTCAATTCTTGCCCGTGATGAGCGGCAACATGCAATACCAACACGGTTTCTTTTTTGGCCTGTTCAGATTCAGACAGTGCTTCACTTTCCGCTGTCTTTGGCTGCCCTTCCACAACCTCAGAACCTGACTCAGCCCCCTCGGCTGCTTTCAATTCAGCGCTTTCAACCGAGTCGAACAACCCAAGTTGGGGTTCTTCTTGTTGATCATCGGCATCTTTCACTTTGACTGCGGATACATCAGATTGATGCCTTGCAAGTAAAGGTTCTGAGCCGTCATCAGGCGCGATCACTGGCGATTCAGGTACTGACGATTCTGGCATACGACGTTCGATAATGGGTTCTGCACGATGTTCAGTATGCGGTCTTGCCAACTCCTGAGCATTCGATTTAGGCGTATTATCAAACAGTTCATCGCCACCATTATCCCCTGGCTCTTCCTGACGCCCCTGTTTATGACGTTTAACTGGGCGATCACGAAAGAGTGATGAACGCTCTTTACGGCTGGTCCACAACCCATGTAATAGCAAAGCTATTATGGCTATCGCACCAACAACGATTAATATCAGACGCAAATCCTGCATCATTGCTATCTCTGTTGTTTAAATTAATTGCCACCACGGCGGAATATTCTTTAGATAAGAGTATTTGTCAAATAAGACAAGTGCAAGTCTCTACCTGCTTTTCTTATCATAAAGCGATATTCCCTCTGTTTTTTCGGATGTTTTTTACCCACAAAACCACTGGTCAGTAGAAAATCCTGCCTATATCATACAGTCTCAATCATCTGGGAGAGAATAAGAAAATATGACGAATTCGACAAAGTCGCCAAAACATTCAAGCGGATTTCACTATATTGCACAAGGCTGGCAACTGATAACCCGCCCCGGCATTAAGAGATTCGTTCTATTACCTTTATTGGCCAATATCTTATTGCTAGGGGGTTCATTCTGGTGGCTATATCATAAACTGGATGGCTGGATACAATGGACCCTCGATAAAATACCCGACTGGATGCAGTGGTTAAGCTATTTAATTTGGCCATTTGCAGTTATTTCCATCTTATTGGTTTTTAGCTATTTTTTCAGCACACTCGCGAATTTTATCGCTTCACCCTTTAATGGATTGCTGGCAGAAAAACTGGAGGCCGACCTGACAGGCATTCCGGCACCCGATACCGGTATGGTCGATTTGCTCAAAGACACGCCCCGTATTCTAAAACGTGAAATAGTGAAAATTCTTTACTATATTCCGCGTGCACTCATCCTGTTGTTACTTTATTTCATTCCCGGCATAGGCCAAACCATCGCGCCTGTCCTTTGGTTTATTTTCAGTGCCTGGATGCTGACTATCCAATACTGTGATTATCCTTTTGATAACCATAAAGTCAGTTTTACTATGATGCGCAATACCCTGCGCCAAAACAAAGTAGATAACCTGCAATTCGGCGCCGCAGTGAGCGTTTTGACCATGATCCCTGTCGTGAACCTGTTCATTATGCCCGTTGCTGTTTGTGGCGCAACGGCGATGTGGGTTGACCGTTACCGTGCTCAACACACACTAAATCGCACGTCATCAAACTGATTTAACCTTCAGCGTGCGATCTTCTGCCACATTTTTTGCCTACTACAGCAACAAAGCCCCTGACATTTTTATCCTCTGTCAGGGGCTTTGCTTAAAAATCTATCCTCATCTTAACTCATCCAAAACAATATAAAATGACCATCAAATATTCTTTTATAGAATATAAATAGACTGAAACCTTATTTCCATAAATAAGATGTTAGCGTATGGTTGAACTAATGTTTATGATATTCATTTATGGCATTCACTATACGGCATTCACTATACGGCATTCACTATACGGCATAAGTATTGACAGTATCTTAGGGGCAATCGAACAATGAGTAAAATTTATGAAGATAATTCGTTGACTATTGGTCACACTCCGCTGGTACGCTTAAAAAATTTCGCTAATGGCCGCATCCTGGCAAAAGTAGAATCCCGCAATCCCAGCTTCAGTGTAAAATGCCGCATTGGTGCCAATATGATTTGGGACGCTGAAAAACGTGGCATTCTGACTAAAGATAAAGAACTTATTGAGCCGACCAGTGGTAATACAGGGATTGCTCTGGCCTATGTGGCGGCCGCCCGTGGTTATAAGTTGACATTGACCATGCCTGAAACGATGAGCCTTGAGCGTCGTAAACTGCTAAAAATACTGGGCGCAAATTTGGTGCTGACCGAAGGGGCAAAAGGCATGAAAGGCGCCATTGAGAAAGCGAACGAAATCCGTGACAGCGATCCTGACCGTTATGTCCTCCTGCAACAATTCAGCAATCCCGCCAACCCTGAAATTCATGAAAAAACCACTGGCCCTGAAATTTGGGAAGATACTGACGGCGATGTAGACGTTTTCGTTGCTGGTGTAGGAACGGGTGGCACAATCACGGGTGTTGCCCGTTACTTGAAAAATACCCGTGGCAAGCCAGTGACTATTGTTGCAGTAGAACCCGAAGATTCACCTGTTATCAGTCAAAAATTGGCAGGTGAAGAGCTTAAACCAGGCCCACATAAAATTCAGGGAATTGGCGCCGGTTTTATTCCTGATAACTTAGATTTAACATTAGTTGACCGTGTATTTAAAATCAGCAATGAAGAAGCGATTCAAATAGCACGTGAAGTTACTGAAAAAGAAGGTATTCTTTCCGGCATTTCTTCCGGTGCTGCGGTTGCCGCAGCCATAAAAATCGCGCAAGAAGAGGCCTATAAAGACAAAAATATCGTCGTTATCCTGCCTTCTTCAGCGGAACGTTACCTCAGTACGGTCCTGTTTGCTGATTTATCCAGTGAGTAAAAATCGTGCTATAGAATTTTTCACTACCTTGACAAAAAAGCACCTTCAGGGTGCTTTTTTGTGCATTAGATCAAAGTTTAAAACTTTCCTAGATGATTTATTCAAGTAGCTTTAGTATTTAACCTGTAATTATTTTGATGCACGAAATTAATCGCTAAACAGGTGACAAAAGAGTTATTCAATCGGGTCATTATTCGGATAACGTGTATTAACACCAAATCAACAATTGAGTGCATCAAGTATGTTAATTTTTTGATAATGATTATTATAGGCCCAATAAATTTCAAGTCACACTCAACCGAGCAATAACTTGAAAAGCGAAGGGAATACGCTTTATTTCATTATCATTTAAACGGTTGTCCAAGCCGAAGCGAATTCAACAACACTCACTTTTGGATTCGTTTGGCTTATCAACAAATATTTAAGTTATTGAGGAAATACTATGTTCCAGCAAGAAGTTACTATTACTGCACCAAACGGCCTCCACACTCGCCCTGCGGCACAATTTGTCAAAGAAGCAAAAGGCTTTGCTTCTGACATTACCCTGACTTCAGGAGGCAAGTCTGCCAGCGCAAAAAGCCTGTTCAAATTGCAAACGCTGGGATTGACTCAAGGTACAGTCGTAACGATTGCTGCTGAAGGCGAAGATGAGCAACAAGCTGTTGAACATTTAGTTAAGTTAATGGGTGAATTGGAATAATTGTCCGCTCAATCAAGCCAATCTATTTCATTGAGTTTATCCCCAGTACAATAAAACCTGGGGATATTTAGAGCCTCTCCCCGAAGGTTTAATGAAAGGTCATCATCCGCAGTAAGGTCATATAATATGATTTCAGGCATCTTAGTATCACCAGGAATTGCTTTCGGTAAAGCGTTGTTACTGAAAGAAGATCCCATCATTATCAATCAGAAAAAGATTATTCCTGACCAAGTCGAACAAGAAATTTCCCGCTTTAAGCAAGGCCGCGACAAATCTTCCGCACAATTAGAGATAATTAGAGAAACAGCCGAAAGAAATCTAGGTGCAGAAAAGGCCGAAATCTTCGAAGGCCATATTATGTTGCTGGAAGATGAAGAGCTAGAGCAGGAAATTATCACGCTGATTAAAAAGAATCTGCTAACAGCAGATGCAGCCGTCCATTCAGTGATTGAAGATCAGGCCAAGGCGCTGGAAGAACTGGATGATGAATATTTGAAAGAGCGAGCCGCCGATGTCCGTGATATTGGCAAGCGCTTACTGAAAAATATTCTGGATATGCCCATTATCGACTTAGGCTCCATTGAAGAAGAAGTCATCTTGGTTGCCAGTGACCTGACCCCATCAGAGACCGCCCAGCTCAATCTGGACAAGGTATTGGGCTTTATCACCGATCTTGGCGGCCGAACCTCCCATACTTCCATCATGGCTCGCTCGCTGGAATTACCCGCGATTGTGGGGACAACCAATGCGACCAAGCAAATCAAAAATGGCAGTTACCTGATTCTGGATGCGGTTAATAACCACATTTATGTAAACCCATCTGACAACGAAATCGAGAAACTAAAAACAGCGAAAAGCGAGTATCTCACCGAAAAAGCCGAACTGGCGAAGCTAAAAGACTTACCTGCCATCACCTTGGATGGTCATCAGGTTGAAGTTTGCGCCAATATCGGTACGGTGCGTGACGTCACGGGTGCTGAACGCAATGGCGCCGAAGGTATCGGTTTATACCGTACTGAGTTCCTGTTTATGGATCGCGATTCCCTGCCAACCGAAGATGAACAGTTCGAAGCTTATAAAGCGGTTGCCGAAGCCGTAGGGAATCAAGCCATCATTATTCGTACAATGGATATCGGTGGTGATAAGGATCTGCCTTACATGGATCTGCCCAAAGAAGAGAACCCCTTCCTCGGCTGGCGCGCGATCCGAATTTGCCTTGACCGTAAAGAGATCTTACATTCTCAATTACGTGCTATCCTGAGAGCTTCTGCATTTGGTAAACTTCGCATTATGTTCCCAATGATTATTTCTGTTGAAGAAATACGGGAATTGAAAGCCGAACTTGCATTACTCAAAGCGCAGTTACGTAATGAAAACAAGGTATTTGATGAATCAATTGAAGTTGGCATCATGGTGGAAACGCCTGCCGCTGCAACCATTGCTCATCATTTTGCGAAAGAAGTTGACTTTTTTAGTATTGGGACAAACGATCTAACTCAGTATACTCTTGCGGTAGACCGTGGTAATGAGCTGATTTCTCATCTCTACAACCCAATGTCACCAGCGGTGTTGAGCTTAATCAAGCAGGTGATTGATGCCTCACACGCAGAAGGTAAATGGACAGGCATGTGTGGAGAACTTGCCGGTGATGAGCGCGCCACGCTGTTGCTCTTGGGCATGGGGTTGGACGAGTTCAGTATGAGTGCAATATCAATTCCACGCATTAAGAAAATCATCCGTAATACGAATTACGATGATGCAAAGGCACTGGCAGAGCAAGCCTTAACTCAGCCAACCGCACAGGAATTGATGGATTTGGTTGACACCTTTACCAGAGAAAAAACACTCTGCTAAAAAATTAGCCAGAATACGGTCCCATTAAAACAATTAGGAGAAGATTCATGGGTCTGCTTGATAAATTGAAATCTCTGGTTTCAGACGATAAAAAAAACAGCGGCAGTATTGAAATTATCGCCCCATTATCAGGTGAAATAGTCAATATCGAAGATGTTCCAGATGTTGTTTTTGCCGAAAAAATTGTTGGGGATGGTATTGCCATTAAACCCACCGGCAACAAAATTGTCGCGCCAGTTGATGGCACCATCGGTAAAATCTTCGAAACTAATCACGCTTTTTCTATCGAATCTGATAGTGGTATTGAGCTATTCGTCCATTTTGGTATTGATACCGTTGAACTGAAAGGCGAAGGTTTTAAACGTATTGCCGAAGAAGGTCAGCGGGTACAAAAAGGCGATTTGGTTTTAGAGTTTGATCTGGCATTTCTGGAAGAAAGGGCTAAATCAACTTTAACGCCTGTTGTTATTTCTAACATGGACGAAATTAAAGAGTTAACTAAAGTCAGTGGATCTGTAACCGTCGGTGAATCCGTCATCATGCGGATCAAAAAATAACAGAAAAAATCCCTGAGGAATATTTCCTCTTTTTCTGTTTCATTGATGATTGTTTCATTGATGATTGTGCGTAAATCGCCACTGTTTTATCCGGCTGAAAAATAAAACGTCTGATAAAACAGGGCGATTTTTTATGGATATACCCGCCGTACTTCAAAATACCAACAAAATTTAATACGTATAAAAACCCTGGCCGGTTTTGCGGCCTAAACGGCCTGCATCAACCATTGTTTGCATTAACGGACAAACGCGGTATTTTGAATCCTGAAACATCTGATAGAGCACATCAAGAGAGTTGACGACAGTATCAATACCAATCAAATCAGCCGTTTCCAGTGGCCCCATTTTATGGCCAAAACAGCCTTTAAATATCGCATCCACATCTGCGGGTTGGGCGAGTCCCTCCTGCACAGTGAACGCCGCCTCATTCATAAATAAATGGGAAATCCGGTTAGAAACAAAACCGGGGCCATCTTTTACCACAACAGCCGTTTTACCCAGTAACGCCAGGATCTCCAAGCACCGCTTTTGCGTCTGTTCAGAAGTAGTAAGGCCAATAATCACTTCAACGGTAGGTTTCAAATACACCGGATTCATAAAATGTACGCCAATCACCTGAGATGGGACACGATGGAACGAACCCAGTTTAGTGATGGGAATACAGGAAGTATTTGCCGCCAATACCGCATAGGGGGCAATAAACTCCGCCATACGGGTATATAACGCCTGTTTTAACGCAATATTCTCCGTGATATTTTCCACGACAAACTCACAATCAGCCACAGCCTGTAAGTCCTGCGACCAAATGATATTTTTCAGTATCATTTCAGGGGGCTTTCCCTTCGCAAGCGGACTGAACAGCGGAGCATAACTGGCGGTTTCCCCAATACTCTCTCGACTGCGCTGGCAAGAAAGTGCATCTTTTTCAATCACAACAACATTATGCCCCCGCAGCGCGCAATCGAAGGCAAGGCTGGAGCCGATATTACCGCCCCCAACCACAGCTATTTTAAGTTTTGACATAGTGGCTATTATCTTATTGGGTTTCAAAAAGTTGATAAGCAATGGCACTCAAGTTGCAGCTTGGCTGGCTGCAACTTGGAAGATGAAAAGCGTATTTCAGATTAACTTATTCAGTTCAGTTTGCTTGAGTGCAGATATGACTCAATGGGTTGAATCAGGAGAAACCAGCTCCCACTTGCCAAACAACGTCAAACCTGCGGCTTTTGCCAATGCCGAAGATGCAAGATTATCGAGCTGGCACCTGTATTGGGGTTCATAGCCGTGGGCATAAGCATATTGACTGATTGCCCGCACGACTTTTCTGGCATGGCCTTGGCCTCTGAAAGATTCTAGGGTCAGCACGCCCATATCGGCAATTTGTGCGTTATTCCACGGGTACATGCTGGCCGCACTGATCAGGTGGTTTTGCTCAAAAGAGCCGAATACCGCCCAGTGTTCCAATTCAACATAAGCATTATCCAAATCCTGCTCCGAAGCGGAAGATTGAAACTCAGAGAAAACGTCTTCATCTTCCTCTTCCGTTAGCTGGCGCAGTGTGCTGCCCGCATTTTCCTGCAATAATTTGCTCTTTTCTTCTTCTGAAAAATAGAAAATATAATCTGCCCCATGCAGCGTTATGTCCGCCTGATTTAATTTCTGGCGAAAGCGGGATTCAGACATCTCTTCTTGATGATAAAGCCCTGCTTTTTCAGCCATTTCAGGCGTCATAACCGCCATAATCCGGCCATCGGTGGTTTCCAATACCATCAATCGATCTTCTTCTTCCAGATTAGCATTGGTGGCGATAGTAAAAACATCATCACTATAAATAATATCCCCATTTAATAATGGAGCTTGCCAAAAATCAGTTATCGTTTTTGAAAATAAAGGCATACTTCTTACTCACTTTATTCGCTTAAGTTAGGATTAGTAAGCACTCTACACAATTCGACTATTCAGCAAATCAGCGAATCTCTGGAGATGCTTGCCTATACTGCTCAAAAAAACGCAAAGTGTCATGATCCATCAATGCGTTATTCTTATCTTTGTATTCCTCAGATAAATTAGCAGGAAAGACTTTGTACTGATGAGTTGCGTTGATGAATTAGAATAAATTCAGGGACGGCAGCAATTGCGGAATTGGCGATCCAACCATCACCACGTTGGCTTTTGAAATCAAAATAGTCCCGATATTCCGGCGCGGTGAGAAAGTTATACGTCAGGGAAATACTGGGAGATAATGTATGCACCTCATGAGATAAGCCTTTAGGTATCAACATAATCTCACCCGGTAACAAATCAAATTGCCAGATACGATCTGCGTTATGGTGCGGGTTTTTCAGCGCTTCTTCCCTGTTCCCTTGCGGCATGGATTTTTGATCTACGGACAGGCTTTCTGAGCCTGATAAATCAGCCCGTCCTTCGGCGGTATTTCTGACGACATCTTCCAGCGAAGCGGAAAAAATCCATCCCGCTTTTCTGCCTTCCACTTGGCATAACAGCGCATTGGTTCGCATTCCGTCAACATGCAAGCGGGTACACGCTCCCGGCGCTGAAAAATAGAGTCCCCAATCCTGACACATTCTCTTATTGGGCTGGAGAGTCCCAAATTGAACCCAAGGGATCTTATAACCACTTGCGGGCAGGAAATAGGGTCTGTGCCAATGCTCCTGAATACGTTGAAATGCCAGAAAGCTAAACGAATGGGTTTTGACCCAATTCCCTAATCCCCACGTGAACAACAGATGTTTAAAAAAAGTATCATAAGTGTACCTTAAATAATTAAGGTCATCGTTTATCTCACCCAGTTCAACCGCGGGCAATGAAGAAATTGCCTGCAAATAAGTACGCAGTTCTACTACTTGTTGTGGTTTGAATCCCGCATCCTGTAACTGCACTGACATATCACCGAATGCTTGGGCAAAGTAGTCAAAGCTCCAGATTTGCTTCCCTTTCCATCCCTTCAAGCCATCAGAGACAATAACAGGCTCTCTCTTCATCAAAAAGCGTTCATTAAACTCAGCGATTGAGATATCAGCAACCTTTTCCACCTGACGATATTCTGCCGATCCCAGACGCGCCAACGCATCCGGGCTGGTCATTTCTCGCACGGTTTTCTTATTGCGTCGATAAATGCTCACCTCTTCGTGTGCCCACATCGCAATATCACCGAGTACATTCCAGGCATGACTGAAAAAATTCATTTTTCCGCTCCCTAAAAATTAAACTCTGATTCGATATCCTGATCGTTCGCTTGGGCGAACAATTCCGGCGTATGCCCATGATTGAGGTTTTTAAGCAGTTCTTGTATTTCCTCTTCAGGGTTAGCGATAATTTCATCTATCAATACAAAGAAATAATCCAATATTGCCTTACCGATGGTTTCGCTGAACATCGGTTGGCGAAGCTGTATCGTACAATTAAAAGCGCCCTTGGTTTCAGATACATCCATTGCCAAATCGAACTTAACCGCCTCTAACGTCAATTCAAGTCGGGAAAACCCGCTTTCTCCATTAATGTCATTATTTTCATCAGCCCCACTCAGGCTCACAGGCAGATAACCGAACACCACATCAAACAACGGATGTTTACCCTGACGATTTTGCAGTTGGCGTTCAGCGCTCAAATCGTCCAACAACGCACTCATCGGGTAAGTTTGGTAAGGTATACTTTCAGCCCACTGTGCATGAAGTTGCAGCAGATAATCCGCCACCGGCAGATCGGCTTCCGGCTCCATCTTTAAGGCCAGCATGTTGACAAGATAACCGACCAGCGCCAGTTCTTCTGGCTGCATACGCCCTGTCACCGGAACACCAAGCAAGAAAGCGTCGGCACGGGCAATTTTGGCAATCAAGACACCAAAAGCCCCCAAGAAGAACACAAAGGGAGGCAGACCCAGTTCGTCACATAACCGCCTGATTTCAATGCTGGTTTGTGGGGAAAGATCGCTCTCCAGCGTAATACCCCGCGCCTTTTCCGTATCGGTATGCCAGTCATACCCTTCTGCCACAGGCAGCGATAACGGAGCAGGCAGAGGTAACAGATTAGCAAGCCAATAAGCCTTTTCTTTCCGAGCCTTATCTTTGCTTTCAGACGCCTGTCTGTCGCGTCGATAGGCAGCGAAACTGTATTCCGGCACCGGCAGTGGCAATGCTTGCAGCAAGCGTTGAAAATCATCCGCAAGAATGCCCAAAGAAACCGCATCACAGACAATATGATGAACCACAATAAGCACTTGATGGAAGGGCAACGCCTCTGATCCTGTCAACATCATGGCTCGAATGGGCAGTTCCGTATGGAGATCGAAAGGCATATTGGCGAATTGCTGCAAACGCGCGAAGTTTTCTTCCGGCTCTTCTCCCGCCTCAGATATCAGCATGCCCACTGTGACATCACGTTGAGGCAACATCATCAAATCCGCGCCTTGCCTTTCAAACAAGCATTTCAACACAGGATGCCGGTCAGCAACTTGCTCTATCGCCCTTGCAATGGACGTTGCACGGACTGAACGAGGACACCGGAAAGCCATTGGCATGTTATAGCTGCCATTGGCAAACGTGATTTGATGTATATACAGTAAATCCTGATCGGCGCTGGCGACGATGGGATCGTATAAATCAATGGCGGGCAACATTGATGGAGAATATTCCTGCTCATGAAGAAACTGCTGTTCAATCTCACGTATAGTGGGCTGGGCGAAGAAATCCTGAATGGCAATCCGCTTGCCGAGTTTTTTATACACTTTTTCTGCCATCACAATCGTCTTTAAACTATCCCCACCCAACGCCATAAATTTGTCATCAATACCTATACCGTCAATGCCAAGGATCTGACTCCAGATTGCGGCAATCTCCTTTTGCGTCTGCGATAAACATGATCCGGCACGAAAAACAATGCCGTTGACTTAACGTGTGGGACAACGCATGGAGATCCAAATAAGATTGCTGTACTAACCAGTGAGAAACCGACTCCAATTGCAGCGCCAGCGATGCCTTATTTTTCGCAGAGAATGGAAAATAATAAGTTTTGTCTCCATTGCCCCCCCTTTCAGGCCTGGATATAGCAGAAGCAGAAATATCAGAAGCAAAAATAGATTGTTGCAGCACTATATGCGCATTGGTTCCACCAATGCCAAAGCTACTCACAGCACCGATTCTCAATTTCCCTGATTTGGCAGGCCACGGTTCAGCACACGTATTGATATAAAACGGTGACTGCTCCAATCCCAACTGTGGATTAGGGGATTGGAAATGTAACATAGGCGGGATCACTCCATATCTGATTGCCATCACCATCTTGATGAAACCGGCGATACCCGCCGCCGAATCCAAATGCCCTATGTTGGTTTTCACCGAACCCAAGGCACATTGATTTACACCAAAGGAGCGGCTTTGATTGAATATTTCACGCAATGCCATGAATTCAATGCTGTCCCCCAATGAGGTTGCCGTACCATGACACTCAATAAAATCCACATCCGCGGCATCGACTTCGGCCATCTGCAAAGCGGTACGGATCACATCCGCTTGCCCCTTGACACTCGGCGCGGTATAGCCGACCTTACGGGCGCCGTCATTGTTAATCGCTGAACCTTTAAGGATTGCCCAGATAGGATCGTTATCCGCAATAGCCTCCCCAACCCGCCGCAATACCACCGCGCCCAAGCCACTGCCAAACACGCTGCCGGTCGCTTCTGCATCAAAGGCTCTGGTTTTGCCATCTTTTGAAAACAGCATCCCCTCCTGATAGGTATGCCCATTTTGTTGGGGTAACAACAGGCTCACTCCGCCCGCAACCGCAAAATCACATTCACCGCTCAACAAACTCTGCACGGCTTGGTGCACACTGACTAAACTGGTTGAACACGCGGTCTGGAGGGTAAAACTGGGACCTTCCAGCCCCAACTTCCAGGAGATCAGTGTACTCATGGCGTCTTTGTTGGCTAACTGGGAAGCCAGAAATCCCCCGACATTTTCAACCTGTTCAGACAACATCGCTTGCATTGTCCACGGGACGGTGCTGCGAGCCCCCAGAAATAATCCGATATTGCGCCCCCGTTTGGCTGGATCAATACCGGCATTCTCCAGAGCATGCCAGACACACTGCATCATCAAACGGGTTTGCGGATCTAACAATGCGGCTTCTGCCTGACTGTATCCAAAGAACGCCGCATCAAAATAGTTGGCACCTTCCAACACCCCATTAACCGGAACAAAATCTTTATGGCCTATTTTTTTGATATCATGCCCTGCCTGGAGCAATTCTTCTTCGGTAAAGCGGGAGATGCCATCCACACCCATCAGTAGATTGCGCCAAAATTCAGTCCCGTTTTCTGCTCCCGGAAACCGGCCGGCTAAACCAACAACCGCGATATCCAAATCTTCTCTTATTTCTGCACTCATGATCCCTTACCTTGTTCTGAATCTATAAAGTCATCAGCCGATAATCGTTGAATGAACTCAAAGTGATTACCGCTGCGGCGATGGATAGAAACCTGCCCTTGCCGTTGCTGCATAAGCGCATCCATAGCTTCGGTGTCCGCATCGTCAGAAAAGAACATCTCAATGGGAACAGACGTTAATGGCAGTGCCAATATCCGTTCATGGAATGTCTTGTTTTCGAGTAATTGGTGCTGCAATACATAATGACGCCACTCTTGATAGAGCGCAGGGGATATCTGGCGTAGTGTTTCGGCATCAGTATCAGCGTTAATCTCAATACCTTCGCCAACCGAGTGGTTAATTTCACGGAAGAAAGCCATAAATTCGGCATACAGTGCATGACCGCCAAATAGGTTGGTTTTGATATTCGGATCGAAAAAAATCAGTTTGTCTATATTTTGTAATATTTCCTGTTGCAGCAATGCGGCCAACATTTCAGCACCGATGGAATACCCTCCCAACCACAATGGCCGCGCTGGAGAGTCTGGCTCTGTTTCAATCTGCGCTTTCAAGGCATTAAGCAGCGCGGTTTTAAACGCTGGCTCTGACAGATTTTCAACGATATTGGGCTGCATCATCAAAACAGAAACGGTCACCCGCCCGACCAAATGATTTGCCAACGCCTGTAACTCTACCAGTCTGCCTAATGCCGGCGGTAACAGGAGCAATTTGGGCAGCGTGGGATCATCCACATTCAGGTACTTTTCACCCAATATCGCCCCTTCATTTTCATTGAGCTTCTGCCGTGCCTTAATCAACGACCACTGTTCACTCACCGTTGCATGACGGAACACATCAACGGGGCTAAACATAACGCCAAACATATTTTCCAACTGGCTGGCCAAACGCACGGCACTCAACGATGAGCCCGATATCAGAAAGAAATCGGAATTCGGTGTCAGTGTTCCTTTATAACCCAGACAGGCTCTCCAGCAATCCATCAGCTTTTGCAGTGTCTCTTCGGTTATTGGATCTTGCGCCTGCTGCGCCTGTTCAAACCACGCCTGAAACCATTGCACAATCCGTTGCCTGTCCATCTTGCCTATTTCTGTACGTGGCAGGCTCTCTACCAGAAATATTGCCGAAGGCAGATGGGAACGCGGATAATGACGTGCCAGATACTGCTGCAATCCAGACTGAATAGGCTCTTTTCCTTCAATCGCCAGTACCAGACAGGCTTCCGGTGTTCCAGAGAAAGCGACCGCCGCCCCCGCCGCGAGTACCCCCGGATACTGCCTTGCCCGGTTTTCCAGTTCACCCAGACCAATAAAATTGCCGCGAACCTTACAACTGTCATCCATGCGCCCTTTGAGATAAAACAAACCCTCTTTATCCGCCATCGCCAAGTCACCGGTGCGGAAGAAAGTCCCCTGCTCATCCCGCCCAAATTTGTGATCAGTCTGGAGAGGATCGTTCAAATAGCAGTGATGTTCAAAATCGCCATAGATCACCAATTCGCCCCATTGACCGGCTCTGAGGCCAGCCCCGTGTTGATCAACCACAGCAAAAGAGACGTGATCCAAAGGTTCACCGATAGAAAGTAGGGTGTCTGACGACAATCGGGCACAATTCACCATCGAAACAGCAACGCAGGTTTCTGTCGGGCCATAACTGTTCCAAACCTGCGTGCGCGCCATTAATTGATCAATATCTCCGGTTGCCAGAAAGTCCCCTCCGCTGATGCAGATTTGGGGTAAGGGAGATAAATCAGGCATCCGGTTCCAGGCGGAGAAAAGTGTCGGCGCAGCAGAAACGATATCTGGCCGGTGACGAGACAAAAACGCTTTCGCTTTCCGCTCATCCAATAGGCTATAGCGATCAGCAATCACACTTGTCCCGTGCAGTGCCCAAGGCAACAAGATCTCTTCAATATGGCCGTCAAAACTGGGGGGAAATTGTTGAATCACCCGTATCCCCTGCTGTTCCACTGAGAATAATGACCTTAACCCCAACCTATTGATGAGTGAGTCAAGATATTGCGCTGCACTGTCCGCCGTGACACAAATACCTTTCGGACACCCCGTCGTACCTGAGCTATACAGTATCCAGACAATGGGGTTATCAGCGCGGGATTTCACACTGTGAAAATCGTGCCAATCCACCGTCACAGCACCGGTTTCAACGTCTTCTATCGCCGAATTCACAATCAGATCGGGTGCCGCATGGCGAATCACTTCCTCGATATGCTCTTCCGGGGTTCCTGCTTCCAATGCCAGATAAGTAGTACGTGTGAGAAAACAGGCTGCCAGAAATGCCTGCATCTGGCTTCCCGCACGCCCAATAATCAATGCCCGCCGGATCGTGCTATTGTTTAACATTTGCGCATAGCTGGCTGTTAATACAGCAAACACCTCCCAAGTCACAACGCTGTTACCTTCAATCACCGCAGGGCGATCACCCAATGTCTGGAATGCCGTCAACAACATGCTGTCAATGGGAGGATACGATGCACGCCGTTGTCTCGGCCGAAACGCTTTCTGTGCCTCTTTATCGGACACGATCAATTCATTAACCGGCAAAACAGCAGGATTATGATGCAGAACCTGTTGAAAAATCGTCTGATAACTGGCGACAAGATCCAACCCCTCTATGTAGTTTTTCCAGAACGTTTCGGCTTACGCCCAAATAGGATGCTGGCGAGCATTCATCTGCGCCGTGGCATAGCATCGGTAACTCAGCGCAACCGGAGCCAGCGGGGCATGAACCAATAGCTGCTCAAATTCATACTGGAGAATTTCCAGCGAAGGTTTATCCATCAGGATATGGTGGATCTGTAGCTGCAAACAGGCGGGTTCTGTCCCCATCTCCTGCATATACCCCCGCAACAGTGGCCCCTCCTCCAAATCGAAAGGCTGCGCCTGCATTTGCAACCAGTGGCTTTGATCCTCGGCCAGGATCTGGTCAACGGACAGCGACGGCAATATCTCTGCATAGGGGATACCTTCGCTGTTGATGCGGTATCGGGTACGTAAAATATCGTGACGATCCAGCAACGTCTGTAATGCGCTTTTAACCACGCCCGTTTCAGCGGCATCAGCCAAGATTTTATCGGGTAAAGGGATTTTCAGCGGAACAAGATAAACCCGTGAATCAGGATACAGACGATATTGAGCATAAAGTCGTTCTTCCTGCGCCGATAACGGCCCACGCCCATCAGGCGGAAGCGGGGGAGCGGCTTCCAACAGACTCAGGAAATCTTCTGTTGTCACGCTTTTGTCAGGGGTATCCCGCGAGTCAATCAGGTTTGCCAGCATTGCAATAGTGTCGTTTTGGAAAAACTCCTGCAAAGAGATAATCTGACCAAACTTTTGCTGAATTTCGGCCAGCGCTCTCACCGCTCGTAACGAATGCCCACCTAATGCAAAGAAACTTTTATCCACTGACACCGCATCCGCTTCCAATTCTAAATGCCGTCCCCAACAGGCTACCAGCCATTCTTGCGTCTCTCCACGGGGTCGGGCAAGCTGCCCGGAAGCCGTTTGACCCATTCGCTGTTTCAATGCTTGTCGATCCAGTTTACCTGTGCGTGTCAGTGGTAATTCAGAGACGAGAATAATCTGGCTTGGCACCATATAAGCCGGCATCCTGCTTAATAAGGCTTGCCTGATATTTTGTTCTGTGATCCGGCTTTCTCCGGTTACAACGATAAACACACCTAAGTGAGCATGTCCCTGTTTGTCTTCTATGCCAATGACTGCGGCCTCGGATACCATCGGTAAATCCAGGACATGCTTTTCAACCGCATCCAATTCGATGCGGAAGCCATTCACTTTTAGCTGACGATCACGCCTGCCCAGAATTTCAAGCTCTCCCTGAGTATCCCAACAGCACAGATCCCCACTGCGATAATATCTTCCTGACAGCCAGGCGGTATTCAGGTTAATAAAGGCCTGTTCAGTGAGATCGGGGCGGTTAAAGTACCCCTTACCGACCCCCATCCCCCTATCAACAGCTCCCCGGCAACACCGATGGGGCAAGGCTCCAGCGTATCAGGAAATACCACGGCACATTGATATCCGCCAAACGGCTTACCGATCGTTATTTTTTGGTCATTGTGCTCAATAGGTAAATACGTGGTCAGCACGCCGGTTTCACTGGGTCCATAGAGATTAAATAGCTGGTAATTATTCTTTTGGAACGTCCTCAGACTTTCTCCGCCAAAATAAAGTTGTCGCAGTGAGGGAATATCCCCTTGTTCCATGATGTCTTCAGCAAATACGGTGGTGGTGAACAGCAGGTTAATCCGGTTTTCCTGCAAAAATTCGACGCATTTTTTCGCATCCATGCGCGCCTCCTCCGGTGCCATGACTAAGACAATATCCTGCGTCAACGCCTGTACGCATTCCAGCACAAAATAATCGAATATAGGGTTGGACAGGGAGGCAAATCGAGAGCCAGCCGAACGATTCAGAATCTGCGTTTCTGCACTGATATTAAGCAATGCCTGATGGGTATTCATGCAGCCTTTTGGCTTTCCTTCACTCCCTGAGGTCATGACCACAAATAAACTCGCATCGGGGCTGACGGCTTCTCCTTGCGATAACCATTCGGCCAGCAACGACGCTGATGACGCGGAATTTAATTCACCTGCGCCCGATTTGAGGGCTGCGGGATGATAATCCGGTAATATCACCACCTGACAGCCATGACGACGGAAAAAGCCTTCCATCTGGTCATTGTCTTGCGGCATCTTCTGCAATAATACGGTCTTCGTTTGATGCAGTTCGATCACATCCAATAGCTGCTTTTCCGGTGCGCGACTCGATTGCAGGCAAAATGGCTTGCCAATCCGTATACACGCCATTGCCGCGAGCGTGGTTTCTGCGCCTTTCTCTCCCACAATCAACACACAATCCCCCAGCGATCCCCATTGGGGAAATTGGGCTAACCTCAGTAAATTCTCGGTGTACTGCGCCAACTGGGTAAAGTTAACCGTCTTATCCCCCACCTCCAGAAATGGGGTGTCCGCCCTTTCGCGGATCGACGCCGTAATCGCCTGGGCCACATTTTGATATTGCAAAGTTTGTGACTGTGCGGCCACCGGTGCGGACAACGCGCGGATTCTCTCTTGCTCTTGCTCCGGTATCCAAGACATTGATGTCAGCGGTTCAATCGGCTCAAATACCATATTGCTCAATAAACAAACCACCCGCGCCATCAATAACTCAATCAGTTCTGGTGCTACCCTGTGTGGATCAAATCGCATATACAGCGAGGTTTTTTCTGGGTGCGCTTGCAGCCAGAGAGTTAATGAATAGCGGGTTGTCTGCGCCCCTTCAAAAGCGGAATCCCCCAAAGGCGGCAAGCTCTCCGAATAGCCCAGCAAAATTTCCGGCAAGGGTGACATAACAGATGACACTGTTTGTGGCGGCATATCTGACACCAGCGTAGCAACCTGCTTCCAGCGAATCAGCTCTTCACCAAACAGGCGTTTTACCGGTTGCCCCAACGCCTTTTCTGTCAGATGCCATTTAGCCGGAATAAGATAGCCTCCCTCCCCTGATGCGGCATTACCCGCTAAATCACTTCCCCCAAGCGCCCACGTCAGGCTGCCTTCGGGTTCGTGACAATGCAGAAAGGCAAGATAGTGAATACTGGCGGAAAACAACGATAAGCGATGCAATGGGGAAGCCGCGGCCATAGTGAAAATTCTGTCATTCAGTTTTTCCGGCAAGGCCAAAGACGTGGTGACAAACTCCGTCCCCGTCTCCGGTACAGGTTGTGTCATCACAAAAAAAGGACAGCCCTGATATTCTGCATCCAACTGTTGGCTAACATACTCTTTTATTGCTTGTTTTCTTGCATTTAGGGCAATAGGGTCATTAATAAACATTTCGCGATTTCCTACTTTATTTTTCGTCTCACCCAACATTCAGCGCGTTTTGCAAAATCGAGTTAAACACCGCTTCCCAACTCTCCATTCCTTCCATCCCTTTTGCCGTCCTGAATGAGCGTGCTTCCAGATGGATATCGAAACCCGCCGTATGTTCGGCAATCTCACAGACCAGATTCCAGTGCCATTGCCCGCCTGAAACATGAGGGGTTTCTAACTGACGGCAAGGAATGCCGCAGATACAGCCGTCAAAGCCCTCTTTTTGGAAATAACCGAAAAAGGTCGTGGGTAACAACGCTTGTCTGGGCAGACTCGGATACCGCATCGACAATGCTTGTGCATCAAACAGATAGTGTCGGTAAGCCTCACGTACCACCGTGCTGACAACGGCGAAATCCCCCAGGTTATTTTTGCCAAGGCCGGCCGTGACAAGATCATTGGCTTCACTCAGCAATTGCACTCGCACAGGCAGCACCATCATCAAAGGCGCAATAACCGTCTGTTGCTCCAGTCGGTCACGGCCATGAAATATCGTAGAGATAAGTTGTTCTGTCTGCGGTTCAGGGGCATCCCGTGAACTGGCGGAATATTCCAGACAGGCTTTAAACCGTAAAAACACGGTCATAAAGAATTCAGGCATGCTGATTTTCAAGCGGGAGGTCAGTGCTTCAATTTGCTCTTTTTGTTTGGCATCCACCGCCACCAGACAACTGCCGGTCACGGTTGGCTTGTTGTCGATATCGATATCAGTCTCAATATCAGCAGGAGGCAGCCAATCCTGTAATTTCGTGTGCCAGAAATTGGCATTTTGTTGACTATAAGTCACAAATTCTTCGCCGTAGAACAGTGCCGAATAGTCCGCCAAACTGATACCGGAACAGGCCGCACGGCTTTCTGACGCTAATTTGCCCGAATCCGGCTCACTGGCAGCCGCTAATTCATTGAGTATTTGCCTCAAACCCGACCCATCAATACAGGCATGGGAAAAATCCAGCAATAACATGGGATTTGGTTCAGCGACCAGCCAGCGGCCACGGACATTGATTCCATCCTCCAGCGAAAAAGGGCGGATAAAGTCACGCAAATCTTCGTCCAGAGAGCCGAGGCTTTGGCGCTTTTCCAGCCGGAAGACAAAACGTCTGGCAGGCTGCAAATAAAGTTCGCCATCAAGCAACATAAATTGCGCACTCAACCCGACATGGCGGGAAAGCACTGATTGCAACAGGTGACGCAGCCGTTTAAGGTCTGGCTGCGTTTCGAACGAAAGCGCAATAAAACTATTGTTACTCAAATCCTGGGGGGTCAGTTTTAGCGCCTTATAGATCGCTTTTTGGGTTGGCAAGGCCCGAATCAGCCCCCCAGGTGCCGATTCAGCAGATGGCACTGACGATGGCGATGCAGGTGATAACAACACATGAACACGACTCAACTCAGCCTCAATCAGTGCAGCTTGCGCAGCCAAATCCAAGTGGCTGACTATCGAACTCAAAAGCAACGACACCCCAAATTCTTGCTGTATCCGCATCATGAGTGTGACAGCCAGCAAGGAGTGTCCCCCGGCTTCGAAAAAGTGCGATTGACGTCCCAAAGAATCTATTTTTAGTAACTCAGACCATAGTTGAGCCAATTTCGTTTCGGTTCCGGCACGGGGTGGCTCTAGGGTTTCCGTCTGTATGACGGAGATATCAGAAGGCGCAGGTAAGGCCTTGCGGTCTAATTTACCGTTGGCGGTTAGCGGAAGTGCCTCTATCCAGAGAATAGAGGATGGGATCATAAACGCCGGCAAACACGCCTGTAGGTGTACTTTCAAAGCCTGATTCAACATGGTTGGCCGCGTGTCTGTTGATTCGGGATCGTGGGCAGATGAAGAGCCGGCAGCGATGACATAAGCAACCAAACGCGCATCGCCGGGGGTATCTTCCCGTACCAGTACCACACACTCTTTAACACTGTCATGCGAAAGCAATGCTGCTTCGATTTCCCCTAATTCAATGCGCAGGCCGCGCAATTTGACCTGAAAG
>NZ_JAQRFJ010000056.1:0-21555 GCF_028599065.1 Xenorhabdus sp. PR6a
AAAAGAATCCACCTTGTAATTAATACGAAGTGGATTAATGAGGAAATGTTATTGAATAGCCAGTTCCTGAGCCTGTGAAATCAGCTTCCGATTACCATTAAAGACACGATGTAAATAGCGATTATAGTCAGCGCCCAGTTCCGAATAACCATTGAGATTATCAATAAGCTTACTGGTATTCAGTGGTTCCTGCGTTGTCCTCTGCTTTGCCCGTGAAGAACGCAGTGACTCATAAGCACGGTGCGTATTCAGGTTTTTCATATAGGCAATGACGGAAGCATCAACAGTAGAATAAACTGCATAACCTTTGACTTTTCCTTTCGTCTTACCGCAAGCGCGACAACGCATCCCAAACAGATTATTATTTTTCTTGGCAAGTTCTGACGTTCCCCAACCCGATTCCGCCGCTGCCTGCGTGGCCACAAAATGGGTCGGAATAATGTCAACCCGACTTAATAATGTATTCCAATTGACCTGTTTTGGTGAATTGCAGGTCATTTTGTAATCCATGCAGATCTTTTTCAATCGATCACTGTCCTGCACAGACCAATGGTGATGCTTTTGGTGTGACAGGAGCCATTTGCGGTCTTCCATAATCTTTTGATTATGTTGATCAATTACAGGGACAATAATATTTAAAAACGCTTTCTTCCGGGGCGTACCTGAAGGGTATTTTCGCAAATCAGGCAAATTGACTTGTATGCCATTGTGAGAATACTCTTGCATTTTCGAGGTACTGGTCGAGGCATGGCTCAGACCGGTAAAAATTAATGAGATAAAGAAAGCGAAGACCGCACTTGTCCTCATCATTAGAGAGGGCATTTGCTTCTCCTCGTTTTATTACTCTGGATGAAAAACAAACGAATATTAGCAGAGCAAACAATATATAGCTACTGTTATTCGTCATTCATAAGTTTGGTTTCTATAACGAAGATTAGCACCCTACTGACAAATATCTATATTTTTCATTCCATATGGTAAATAAATGTAATAATTATTAGGGTTTTATTTGGTGAACAGTTATATAAGCTACTGTTTTAAGGTGTTATATTGCCTGTTTGTGTCACTTAATTGAATGACTAATGGTTAGTTAACCCAATGTTATTAATTAAAAAAATTACCCTATTACTTGGTGCTATACCTGAGTGTGAATTTTTGGTTTATTACAGTTATTATAAATTATTTTATTGTTTGTATTTAATTATCGAATTTTCTGGCCTATTTTTAATTTGTTATCGGAATTTCCATATTAGAAGGATGGCTTAATACATTATGAAAGATAATATTTTGTTTGTTTATGTGATTCGATGTGGAAGAAAATCTATACCTTACACTCTGCTCAATATAGGTAAACAAACTAATGATGGATTTTCTTATTGTCAGTAAATCGTATTACTGCATTATTCGATTAAAAAATGTGATTCAGATTCAAAAAGAATTAGGGAGCCAAAGCTCCCTAATTGCTCATAATGAGAAATCAATAAAACATTACAGCCATTTAGCCACACCACCATGACGGGAGCAAGCCCCCTTACGAGATTGACTCTTGCTATAGCTACCATCTTTACAAAGGGCGGTGTTAACGCCTGTTTTGGCTAATTTATTTTTGTTTTTCTTCTTTGATACTTTTTGGCTTTTGGCTTTTTTGGTGACTTTTTTTTCTAACGAGTTAACTTTGTTTTTTGCTGACTTAACATTTTGTTTTACCGCCGTTACAGTTTTGGACGCGGCTTCGGCTGAGGTTGATACTGCCGGCGCTGCAAGTGCTGCACTTGAAAACAACACCAGTAATGCTGCAACTGATAACTTCAAGTTTTTCATCGTATATTTCCTCTGGTCAGAGTACTGAAACCCGAAATCGACTCTTGCAGTTTGGAGTATAGTTTTGAATGATATGATTGCAAATTTGACATAGAGGATATTTATATTTCCATTTATAACAAAGAATTACAGAGAGAATGGAGAATAGTATTGTGCAAAAAGTCACGATCATTACAGGCGGTTCCCGTGGTATTGGCAGGGCTACGGCGCTTTGCTTGGCAAAGCAAGGGCATCATATCTGCATTGGTTATCGTAACCGCGGAGACAATGCCGATGAGGTTGTGAGTATGATCCGTGCCCTTGGGCAGTCAGCCATCGCGGTTCAGGTGGACATAGCGGATGAAAAACAGGTCATGGCATTATTTCAGAAAGCCGAAAAAGAGCTGGGGTATATTTCTGGATTAGTGAACAATGCCGGAATATTAAAGCCGCAAGCCACGATTGAACAGTTGACGGCAGAGCGGCTGAATAAAATCTTAGCAACTAATGTTACCGGTGCCTTTCTCTGTGCGCGTGAAGCGGTCAAGAGAATGGCTTTACGTCATGGCGGACAAGGTGGCGCTATCGTCAATGTGTCATCTGCTGCGGCCAGATTAGGCTCTCCTCATGAATACGTCGATTATGCGGCATCGAAAGGGGCTATTGATACGATGACAATTGGTCTGGCACAGGAAGTGGCAGCACAGGGAATCAGGGTGAATGCTGTGCGACCTGGATTTATCTATACTGAAATGCATGCCGATGGCGGAGAGCCTGGGCGAGTTGAGCGGATCAAAGATTCCTTGCCGATGAGACGGGGCGGACAGCCGGAAGAAGTCGCTCAGGCCATTGCCTGGCTACTGTCTGATGAATCATCGTATGTTACGGGCAATTTTATTGACTTAGCGGGTGGAAAATAGGTTATAGCGTTTGCGATGCCGTTTTGAATAAGGTGGCATTTAATCTAAAAGATAGGATTTTAAATAAAGGCCGGAATTATTCTCAATATTTTCCGGCTAATGGATGGAGGAGTATTTGTTAATAACAATAATTCTAAGCCAGCATTTTCATTAATTTGGGTTTAAGAATAATTTTGCCAGGCTGCATTTCAATATTAATAGGCTGTTCCACTAACTTACTGATTGTTAGCCAATCCCCCGCAATATAAAGTTCACCATTTTCACGAATATTGTCGATGCCTTCATAGGGATTATCTTCCACGTCTTTGATCAAACTGACTAAGTCTGCATTGGGATCGATGAGAGAGATAATAACGCCATTGGAAAATTGTGAGATATGAAATAATTCATTCGCGGTAAATCCAGCATCGCTGAGTGCACTGCCATTCAGGATTAATTCAGGGATATCAATGTCAGTATGGCGAAATGAAACGTGAAGGTTCATTTGTACATTCCTTGTGTAATTGGGCTATACTGCGATACTCTATCAGCACTTTGCCCGTACTGTATCGCGAATTCACACCTGTTTTTCATCTGTATCGCATCCATTGGTTAAGGATCAATATTCACCCTAACGATTAATTGGCTAATATGCCATCAATAATGTTGTTCTTTGCGAAGCAACTCGCAAAAAATAACTGGATATTTATCCACTTTGAAATGTATTTCTAAAATTCGAGCAAATAATAACGCGGCAAATATTCAGGTGATTTTCTGTGTTATAAAATATATGGGTAAGGAGTTAATTTAATATTATATGTTCTTCTTTTCAAAGCATTATGGATAATTACATACCCGATAAACTTGATGTTGCAGCTCGCAAGATGAAATTCGCTGATTATCTTGCAGTGCGACGGGTATATTGTGTTGTGATGTCAGTGTATTTTGATATTTATTAATTGGCATTTATTAGCAACGAAATATGCCCGTGATGTTGTATGAAATGCTAAAGGGTTTTTCTTGAAGCAGAGAAGTGATATTTCCCTCGCCCATACTTGGGCGAGGGTTTTTGCCAAGTTAAGCGGCATTAATACCATACTGGGCACAAACAGAAGCCAGACCGCCAGCATAGCCTTGGCCTACTGCGCGGAATTTCCACTCTGCATTGTGGCGATACAGTTCACCGAACAGCATCGCAGTTTCGGTAGACGCATCTTCTGTCAGGTCATAGCGAGCGACTTCAACTTGGGTATCGTCGTTAACCAGACGAATGAAGGCACCGGAAACTTGACCGAAGCTCTGGCGACGAGCCTGCGCATCATGGATGGTCACGACAAATACCACTTTTTCTACATCAGCAGGCACTTGATCCAGTTTGATTTTCAGTGATTCGTCATCGCCATCCCCTTCACCGGTACGGTTATCGCCGGTGTGCATGATGGAACCGTCAGATGATTTCAGATTGTTGTAGAAAATAAAATCGGCATCACCGCGTACTTTACCGTTTGCCGCCAGCAGGAAAGCCGATGCGTCAAGGTCAAAATCCTGTCCATCCGTGGCACGAGCATCCCAACCGAGACCAATCAGAACGTTTTTCATGCTTGGCGCTTCTTTGCTCAGAGAAACATTACCGCCTTTAGAAAGAGATACACCCATTGTTATTTCCTCACTTATTACGTCATGTTAATTAGTTAGATTTTACTTACCGGATTTAGCTGGCATTTTCTTTTTGTGGGAACAGCAGACTGGCAAGAATACCGGCCGCCAGTACACCAATTACCACAAATAAGCTACTTGTCGCTGAAATTGAATAGCCGTGGTGGAATATATGCTCAGAAGCGTTCAGACCCAGTTTAATGGCAATAAAGAACAGTAAAACAATCACAGCCTTTTCTAAATGCACCAGGTACTTTTTCAATGCTTCCAGCACAAAATAGAGCGTGCGCAGGCCCAAGATAGCAAACATCATGGCGCTGTACACAATTAAGGGTTCCCGGCTGACAGCAATCACCGCAGGGACAGAGTCAAAAGCAAACATCACGTCAGACAGTTCAACCACCGCCAGACACAGCATCAGTGGCGTTGCATAAAGCGCGGCTTTGCCCGCCCGACCCACTTTCACATCGGCGTTTTCGGGTTTAGTCAACTCCTCATCCACTTCCTTTTGCTTCAGTACAAAGGCATGACCGCGCAGTTTCGGCCAAATTGGGAAGAAACGTTTCACCAGACGATAGGCCAAGTGCTGTGAATAGTCTTCGATTTCATCGTCATCATCACCGCTTTTCAGCATCATGACCGCGGTCCAGCCAACGATAACCGCAAACACGATCTCAACCCACGGCCCAAGCGCCAGCAGGCTTGTCCCAATGGCAACGAAAATGCCCCGGAAGACAATCGCACCGATAATCCCCCAATACAGGACGCGGTGGCGATAGCGATCTGGTACAGCGAACCAAGAGAAAATCGCCATGATGACAAACAGGTTATCGACAGACAGGACTTTTTCCAGTGCGTAGCCCGTGACAAACAGGCTCGCGGCTTCCGCGCCGTGGTGAATATACAGGAAGCCCGCAAAAACAAAGGCAATGGCGACCCAAAAAACAGACCAAAGGGCGGCACTGCGCAGTGAAATCGGCTTATCATGACGATGCATAAAGAGGTCGATAAAGAGCGCACCAACCGACAGAATAATAAATACAGCAACGGTTTCCATCGGAAAACCAATGTGCGTGGATACCATGAAATAAGCCTCTTAAATCATCTGCGATTACAGTTCGAAATCAGCCGGTGCAAAGCCAAGGGCGATGCAAATTTCACGGGCTGCATTTTTTTCATTGTTATCAAAGTCACCATCACTTTTAGCGACAGCAATGCCGACGCGCAAAGCAAGCTGCGCCGCTTCCGGCTGTTGTTTCAGGGCCAAGATGAATTTCATCGCTTCACCTTTGCCGATGTCAGCGTCAAATTCATAGCTGCTGACCAATTTGTTAAAGAACTCGATAATTTCGGAAGTGTCGAAGACTTTCAGTTCGGGGGAGTTTTTGATGAACCCGATCATTTTCTGTTTTTCTTCGGAACTGACGCCGTCACTCGCCATAGCAACGTGTGCGCATACGGCCACGGTGCCTTCCATAAATTTCCGGTTCTTGAAGCGACCCACTTGGTTAGTCAGCTCTTCACGGCCTGCATTGAACGCTGATTTGATTTTGTTTAAAAAGGACATAAGTCCCTCCGCTTAGGTAAATACGAATTGTGTAGAAACAAACGGTGTAAAAACAAGCTGCGTAAAATCTATTTACTGCCGGATGTCCAGCTAAAGCCCCAGCCAAACGCCCTGTCCATCTCTTTATGCCCTTTGAAATATTGATTGATGCGCTCGACTTTGATGGCACCGTTTTCATTGACCAGACGGGCAATGGCACACATGCCGTTGCTGTTGTTACCTTCTGTCATACGGGTTTCAATCGGGGGCTGGTCAGGGACAAAGAGGGTGACCACGCCGTCGGTTTTGTTCCAGCTAGGCGCGCCTTCGTAGATAAAGGCGTAGATCAACACTTCACGGATGTTTTTCCATTCACGGCCATTGATGTGGAGCCATTCACCGTCACGCACATTACCGGTGCGATCATCGCCCTGTAATTCGACATACGGCTCGTCACGGTAATCGCCAAAGCGATTACCTAATGCCTGAACAACGTCTTTATCTCCATCTTGCAGCCGGATGAATGCGCCGAGATCCAGATCCACACCTTTGTTTGAACCAAACATGCCTTGCAGTAAGCCTTTTGATGAGGAGGAAGTTTGATTCCAGTTCAGATTGACGCGGATTTCACCGTAATTGTCGCGTTTGCTCAGGCTGATGGCCGGTTTCTCTTTGGTCAGAGAAACCTTGCTTAAATTCACATGAGTGGGCGCTGGTGCCGGATTATCATCAATAATATCGACACCAAAATGCTCTGCCAGTGGTTTGAGACCGCCATTAAAGCCTTGGGCGATAAAGCGGAATTTCCATTCTCCATTCCGGCGATACAGTTCGCCGAGGATCAAGGCCGCTTCCGAACGGCCTTGCACTTCAACTTCCCCCTGCAAAATGACGCTGCTGTTCAGTTCGACCCGAATGGAAAGGTTGCGCAGATTGGAAATGGTTTGGTGGCCGTCGCAAGTTGCGGTGAAGGCGACTTTCTGGACATCCTGACTTAATGCAGGCAAGTTGACGCTGAATGCGGTATTGATGTTGCCGCCTGTCAGGCGAACGGTGTTGTCGTCATTAACCGGCTGGCCGTAGAACACCATGTCCGGATCGCCCTTGACTTTGCCATCGGCATACAAACGGAAGGCTGAAACGTCAACGGCTGAACCCGATAGGACCCGAACAGTGAGCGTTTGGTTGGCAACGGGGGCATTACCCCCGGGTGTCAGATTCATTAGCGCACCACCGTCTCAACGATCTGCGGGTACATCGCGTCAATCGTCCGACCGGAACAAGGGACACCATGTGCCGTGAAATCCCACTGGCCCCCGTTGCGGCACAGGGAAGAGATGATAATGCCGGTGTGAGCGCCTTGCTCATTCAACTGATAACGGGCCAGCTCTTTGCCGCTTTGGTCAACGACGCGGCAGAAGGCATTTTCAACGTCATTGAAGGTTTGACCACGGAAACTGTTAACGGTAAATGCAAGATATTCGACATTGGCAGGCAGTTTGATCAAATTGACGCGGATAATTTCATCATCCCCATCGCCTTCGCCCGTCAAATTGTCGCCAGTGTGTTGTATCGAACCGCATTTTGATTTTAATTGGCCGAACCACACGGTATCGATGGCATTGCCGGATTGATCAAGCAGAATGCAGCTTGCATCCAGATCAATCTCATCACTGCCGCCACCGAATAAACTTGCCAGAAAACCTTTCTTTTTGGTCACCGGATCCCATCCCAGACCAAAATCCACGTTAGCCAGTGATGCGCTCTGTTTGGCGAGCGAAACTGACTGATTCTTGCTTAACGAAACCATTAATGACACCTCTATTCTGTTTGTCGGTGAATCACAGCAATTTCACGTATTAAAAAATCATAATATGACAAATAGATAGCCTGAATCTGTCATATTATGATTCCCGTAAACAGCTTGTCTGGTTGTTAACTGTATGATAGGAAACAATCTAGTCGCGTTTTGTATGATTTCCTTTCCATGCAAAAAAGTCAAACAAATTTCGCTCTAAAAAATCATAATATGATTGACATGAACTTATCGCCGACTCTAGACTGCGCTGTATATTTCACCTAATTAAGAACAAATGCTGAGGGCTGCCGTATTGGCTCCCGGCAATTTAACAATTGTTTTTGCCTGAATAGCGAAATTTGATTTATGGAAAGATAGATACCGCTTTCATCAGTCATTTCAAAAGGCGGAAATTTTTTAAAAAGGCATCATCATGACCGTGTTGAGTGACATTGATGTTTATGAAAAACCAGCTCATAACAAACAGGTTTACCAAAAAAAATTGAGCAGCGGGACGCTGACGGTGACGGCATCCCGTGGCACGGTGTCTCTGGAAACCCTGTTTGATATCGCTGAACGCCGTAATCCCAAACGGGCATTTCTCTTTGTCAGTAAAGTCTTGGGACGGCATATTCCGGTCAAGCCTTCGATCATGCGGTCGGTTTATCAGCAATTGGCTGAGCGGTTCCCGATTCAACTTCCCGGCCCAACCTTGTATATTGGTATGGCAGAAACGGCGGTCGGGCTGGCGGCGGGCGTGTTTCAGGAGACGAAACACAAAGTCAATGAGTCGGTATTTCTGACGTCGACACGCCATCCGGTTGATGGGGATTTGTTGTGTGAATTTAAGGAAAATCACAGCCATGCCACGGATCACCTGATTTATTGGCCGGCAGAATCCCGCCTGCGCCAACGGGTGACCAATGCCCGAACGCTGGTTCTGATTGATGATGAAGCCACTACCGGTAACACGTTCCTCAATTTGCTGGATGCACTGCGTGATGCCGGGCTTGAGCATATTGAACATATCGTCACCGTGACATTGACGGACTGGAGCGGGGAATCCGTGGTGAAACGCAGCCCGCTGCCGGTTTTTGGGGTGTCCCTGATCGGGGGGCATTGGCAGTGGGAAGCCGATATCTCGGCCCCGGTTCCGGTGATGCCGCAAGTCAATGTGACGGCGAGGGGAGACGTCAACATTATTGGTCCACAGAGCGGGGGACGCTTGGGTCTGGATGAGATCCAGTGTGATATTGGCGCAACGATCAAGGCCAAGACAGGTGAAAACGTGCTGATATTGGGTTCCAGTGAATTTGTCTGGCAGCCGTTCCTACTGGCTGAACGGCTTGAGCAGGAAGGCGCATCGGTGATGTTTGGTTCGACAACCCGCTCTCCGATCTCTTGCGGTCATGCCATCCAATCGGTCATGGCTTTTACGGATAATTACGGGCTTGGCATCCCGAATTTTCTCTACAATGTGGCGCACCAGAAATTTGATCGTATCTTGCTCTGTCTCGAAACGCCCAAAATGTCCGTTGATCCGGCGCTGATGACACAGCTTGCCCATGTTTCTCCGGTGGTAGAGATCGTTGGATATGATTAAGCCTGTCTTTTTGACTGATCTTGATGACACGCTCTTTCAATCTCGCCGGAAGCTGGCAGGAACAGCGGATATATCATTATCATCTTTGCGCGTGAGTGCCTTGGATAGAAAATCTTCTCCTCACAGTTATATGACCGAAAAACAGTCCATGTTAGTTGATTGGTTATTGGCTCACGCGGAGGTGATTCCGGTCACCGCCAGAAATACAGAACAGCTTAACCGTGTGCAGATCCCTTTCCGTTCCTGGCGCATTGTCTCGCATGGGGCGGTGATCCTCACCCCGGAAGGTTCGGTTGATGAACATTGGCAAGCACACATGCTGTCAGAATTAATGTCGTATCGGGATCAATTGGGTGAGTTGGCGCACCTGAGCCATCGCTTGATCGCATCTTATGGTATGGAGGCATGGGCACGCCTTGATGATGAGTATGGTGATGTGCCTGTTTTCCTGATCATTAAACACCGTCATCACGATAGATTGAATGAGCTTAATAGACTGGTTCAGGCTTTTGCTCAGGAAAACCATTTCCAGCAAAACTTCTATTTCCACCAAAACAATAACAACCTTACGGTACTGCCAAAGTGTGTTGATAAGGGACTGGCCACGCGTCACCTTTTGCAAAGGCTGCGAGCTGAGAGAGGCATTTTTCCGGTTATTGGCCTGGGAGATAGCCTGAGCGATCACCGTTTTATGCAACTGTGTGATTGGTTTGGTATGCCTCAGCAAAGCCAGTTTGCTGACACATTAATGACTGCCTTATTTGGAGCTGTAAATAATGAATAGCTTTCCCCCTTTTTCTGGGAGTTATGCTGCTGATGATATTCAATTTTTGCTAGAACCCGTTCAAATTGAGATGACGCCTGTCGATGTTAAGGAGCAGTTGATCCAGTCCGGCACGCGCCACTATTCGGATATGTTAAGTCAGGAGCCAGAACCAACGTCTTATCACCTTGAACTGTTTGATCAAGCGCTTGAACAGGGGGATGTTCGGTTGGCGACGGAAGTTATCATGCTCGCCAAGGCACTCATATCCCGTTTGGGTGATACGCCGATTGTGCTGGTCAGTTTGGTCAGGGCGGGTGTTCCTTTGGGCGTGATGCTGCATCAAGCACTCAGAAAAATGGGTCAATGTTCTTATCACTATGGCATCAGTATCATCCGGGATCGTGGTATTGACAGTGCGGCACTCGCGTATATTGAGCAAAAACACGGAACGGATGGGGTGGTCTTTGTTGATGGCTGGACAGGCAAAGGCGCGATTACTACTGAACTGTCGCAGTCTTTGGCGGGGAGGGCGGGTTATTCGGGTATCCCTCGTTTGGTGGTCTTGGCTGATCCTTGTGGCTGTTCATGGCTGGCTGCCAGCGATGATGATTGGTTGATCCCTTTCGGTATTATGGGAGCACCAGTATCGGGGCTGATATCCCGTTCGATCTGGCGTGAAGAGGGGTTACACGGTTGCGTGCAGTGTGATCACCTGAGTCAATTTGAATGCAGCCGCTTGTTGGTGGATACCGTTGCGGATTGTCGTGATCGGTTGGATTTTAATGTGATACCGGAAGCGATCTGGTTACCGCAGGAAAAAACCGCTTTGCAGCAATTGAGCAAAACAGTGATTGCTAATCTGGCTGAAAAATACCAGATTGACAGTATCAACCGGATTAAACCCGGCATCGCAGAAGCCACCCGCGCCGTATTACGACGTGTACCAGAACACGTGCTGGTGCGTTGCCAGGATGATCCTGATGTTGCCCTGCTCCTTCATTTGGCACGCCAGAAACAGGTTGTTATTACGGAAGTCGGTGATCTGATCGGTCAATATCGTGCAGTCACTATCATTAAGAAGGTCGCGTGATGAAACCCATCCCTTCTCCGCATCAACTCGGTGCAACGCTGTATATGCCGGCCACCCGCCAAGATATTACAGAAATTGTGTTACAGAATAAGATCCCCGATCTGCGCTCGCTGGTTATTTGCCTGGAAGATGCGGTCAGTGAGCAGGATATTCCTGTTGCTATCGAAAATCTCCAAGGGATTATGCAGTCCTTGGCGCAAGCTGATCGTTTTTCTGTCAATAGCGGACACCATCGCCCGTTGGTTTTTATCCGTCCGCGTCATGAAATGATGGCGGAGTATCTGGTAGCCAACGTAGATCTCAGTGCCATTGATGGGCTGGTTTTACCCAAGTTTACCCAGGCTTCGTTGGCTGGCTGGTGGGATATCATTGGTTCAACCCATCTGTACATCATGCCAACTCTGGAGAGTGAAGAGGTGTTTGATGTCCAGAAAATGAATCAGCTTGCAGACATGCTCAAAAAACACCCGTGCAAAGAGCGCATTATTGCCTTGCGTATTGGCGGCAATGATCTGATGAATGTCATGTCCCTGCGACGTTCCCGTCATTTCACCCTCTATGATGGGCCGATGGGCTATATCATTAAAATGCTGGTTGCCGTTTTTGCTGCGCGAGGATTTGCTTTGACCGCACCCGTTTGTGAGCATATTGATGACTTGAGATTGCTTGAGAAAGAGCTGGCATTGGATATTGCTCACGGTCTGGTGGGTAAAACGGCCATCCATCCGCGGCAGATTAAATGTATCCAGCAGGCGCTGAGGGTCAGTGCCCATGATTACACTGAAGCGCTAAGTATTCTCAATTCCAGTCAGGCGGTTTTCAAATCTCAGGGGATGATGTGCGAACCTGCCACCCACCAACGTTGGGCCATGAATGTGCTTGAGCGGGCAGTGCATTACGGTATCGAACCTGAGGCAGCATAGTATCTTAACTTAACGAAATTAACGCAATTAACCTAATTAACCCAATGAAAATATTGCTAAGGCTTTTCATTCGTTTTGATATTGATTTACTTGTGATAGCAGCTATGCTGAAAAATTATTTTCATCGTTAACCGTAGGGAGTTTGGGGGATTTATCCCTGACTTGGTAATAAGAAATGCTGCTTAATCCCAAACAATTTAGAAATTTTAAGTTAACTTTATTACTTTCACATGGAAAGCCGATTAGTAAAACGAGGATCATTAGGGAGCTCAATTGTTCGGAGCCAACGTTAACACGTGCATTGCGGGAATTAAGAGATCTTTACTGTGCTGATATCCGGTTTAGCAAAATGGGAAGTACTTATCAATTAGTTGATAAGGGGATGCTGACCAAGAAAGATGTCAGGAGGATTGAAGAACTCCTTGTTCAGCATCTTAGCTCAAAACCCGAAGACGCTGCCAGCCATGTTTTCCTCGATAAAGAGAAGAAAAAACCCATTTCTCTGTCTCTGAGAATGTCGGTGATCAGAAAAATTGATGGTTTGGCTAATCGTCTGGAAACAACCCGAAGCGAAGTGGTTGAAATGGTCGTGGATCGGTTTATTGACAACTTGCTGAAAGAAACGGTGAACGGAAATTCATCGCAGCGACGAGTCCCGTAATGCCAGCCGGTTGAGAACAACTGGCATCAGGGTGATTGTTGATTTGCTTGTTCGTTTAATGCTTGATGGCTTAATGACTGTGACGCGTGAGTTTATCAAGATATCCCATCATAAATGCGGACAAAACGAAGGTCAGGTGGATAATGACATACCACATCAGTTTGTTGTCCGGTACATTCTTGGCATCCATAAAGACGCGCAGTAAGTGAATGGAGGAAATGGCGACAATTGAAGCGGCAACTTTATTTTTGAGTGAGGTGGCATCCATTTTTCCCAGCCAGCTCAATTTCTCTTTGCTTTCGTGGATATCCAGACTTGAAACAAAGTTTTCATAGCCAGAAAACATCACCATAACCAGCAATCCACCCACCAGAGCCATATCAATCAGAGAAAGCAGTGTCAGGATGAGATCGGATTCGGTAACAGAAAGAAGATGCGGCAGGATGTGCATGATTTCCAGAAAGAATTTAACCGCAAGAGCAAATAATGCCAGTGATAAACCGAAATAAACCGGTGCAAGCAGCCAACGAGAGGCATACATTGTATTTTCGAGAAAGCGTTCCATTGTGTTTTTTATGTGTTACAAAAGGGGCAATAGTATAGATCATCACTCACAATGGCAGAAAGTTTTTGCCCTATGCCACTGAGATAAATGCGTCCTGCCTTACCAGCTATATTCCACCGTGGCAACGATGCTGCGCCCGCTGCCATAGAAGCAAGCTTCTACATTCGAGCACGAAGCGACATAACGCTTATTGGTCAGGTTATTCACATTCAGTTGTACACTGGCACCTTTTAATTGAGAGGAAGCTTCACCAAGGTCATATTTCGCCATCAGGTCATAGAGGGTATAGGGCTTGACGTGGAATGATTCTTCATAATCACCGGAGGTAGAGCCGATATAGCGCACGCCTGCTCCCAGTGTAAATCCTTTCAGCGCAGTTTGGGTGAAACTGTAACTCCCCCATGCAGAAGCGGCATGTTCAGGAATTGAAGGGACTCTTTTGCCAACACGTGCAGCCCTGCCGTCGCGTTTGGTTTTAGTATCTGTGTAACTATAGGCTGCTATCAGGTTGATTTCCGGCGTGATCTGAGAATGAATTTCGGCTTCTACGCCTTTTGAACTAATTTTGCCGATTTGCTCGCTAAACTCAGCGCCCGGTTTGCGGGTCGTTAGGTTTTTCTGGGTGATATCAAAGAGGGACAGCGTCAGCAGAGTATTCTGATCTTCGGGTTGGAATTTGATGCCGATTTCAGTTTGTTCACCTGTTGTGGGTTTAAATGCGGGAGAACCGGGCTTACCTCGATCCAGATTAGGCTCAAAGGAGGTGCTGTAACTGATATAAGGCGAAATGCCGTTATCAAAGGCATACAATAACCCCGCACGCCCGGTAAATGCCCGATCTTTCTGTGTTTTTGTTGTGCTCTTGAGCAGGCTCTGTTGCTTGATTTCAGTCCAGTCATAACGCCCTGACAAGGCTAAGTTCCAGTTTTCCCAACTGAGTTGATCCTGTAAATAAACCCCTAACTGATGAAGTTTCTTTTTGTCATTTTGGATAAGGGACAGATCCTTTTCATTGACAGGAATCCCCCAGGTTGGGTTTGACCAATCAAAATGGTATTTTCCTTCCTTGTCTCGGTTACGCCAAAACTTATTGTGACTATTTACCCACTTATAATCGATCCCACTGATAACGTTATGTTCAATATTCCCCATGGAGAAAAGTGCTTTCAATTGGTTATCTACGCTGATTCCTTGAATTTCATTATGTTCGCGTTGTGGAAAACGTTTAATGATCGTTGGCGTGAGATCTGAGGCATAGACTAAATATTTTGAGCGTTCATCTGACCTGGAATAACGCAGATTCTGCTGGAAAGAGAAGACATCGTTAATGTCATGTTCAAGAAGGTAGCCAATAGAAGACTGTTCCCGTCTGGATTGATTAAACGCGGGATCACTGAGATTCAGGTTGTAAGGCATATAGCCCACATTGGTAACTGGCGTTACGGTGCCGCTTTTGGGATAGAAATTACGGTACCCTGCCTTGGGATCATACTGATAACTGGTCAGCAACGTAAACGTCGTATTATTGTTGGGTATCCATGTCAGCGCCGGGGCGATGGCAATGCGTTCTTTTTTATAATCTTTGACGAACTGTTTTTGGGTGCTGACGATACCATTTAAGCGATAAAGAACGGGAATATGATTACCCATTGCGCCACCGAAATCAAAGGCCAATTCACCCAAGCTATGATTACCCGCTTTCATCTAAACCTTACGGATGGTCTGTGCTGTTGGCCTTTTGCTGGTCATATTAATCAAGCCGCCAGGGCTGACCTGACCGTATAGCACAGAGGCCGGCCCATGCACCAACTCCACGCACTCCAGTAGCCAAGGATCGATCTGACCGACGGTGCCTGCTGAACTGTTCGAACCATAACTCAAACCATCAAGGAATTTAGGGGCATAACGAAAACCACGGGTAATCACTTCGTCGTTACGGTTGGAAGAGCCTCGGTAATTGGTCACAACACCACTTGAATAATTCAGAGCGTCAGCAACCGTCATCGCACCTTGCGCTTCTATCTGTGTGCGATTGATGACGCTGATTGACTGGGGCGTTTTGATAAGAGGAGTGAGGCTTTTGGTGCCTGCGGTACTGTCTGATTCGACAAAGTTTTTTTCAGCGTGCTCCTTAAGCCCTCCTGTGACAATGACGGTGTCTTCGGTGTTATTGGCGGCTGAGGCATATGGAGATAACAGTAAGGCGGAAGTTAGTGTTAAGAATAATTTATTATTGTTATTATTTCTTATTATTATCTTTTCGATCTTCAAAGTTTCGTTCTTGCCAGGCAATACCATGGATTTCATCTCTCAATATAGATATCTTTTAAATAAATACTTAAAAATCAAATTGGTAATTAAGATATACCATTATGGCCACACTGAATATTGAAGGCCTCCTGCCACATTACTCTTGATAATGCTCCGTTCATTCTGGTAGCCAGCGATAAAGATTAATAAAATAAATTGGATAATATTGCAAACAAAAATCATTATCAATATCATTAGCAAATGATAATTGTTTTGCTGAGTTCGTTGCTGGTGTGGTATCCCAAATGAATCTGTCAGTTGTGAGCGGGATGTTTTTGAAGGAGATCAGGGGATGAAGTTAGTCTTTCAGCCATCAGGTACGGCAGATGATTTATTGTCTGCTCCTCATGTTGGCAGCGAATTATGGTGGGAAAATATGGCTATTCTAGGAACCCCCATTATAGAAACTGCCAAGAATCATCAAGTTAAAACGACCTTCTTTTGGCGAGATCCTGACGGGGATGAACAACACTCAAATTTTCGCCAAGTCTATATCGATATCAATGGCATCACGGATCACCACCGCCCACAGCCGCAGAGCCTGCAACGATTACCCGGAACGGATATCTGGTATTGGTCAGTGACCCTTGAAGATGACTGGAGAGGAAGTTATCGATTTATACCTGTCACTGACGCACATTTACCCCCCGAATTTTCCGGTGAAATTAAACAACGCAAGCAACAGCAGCGTGAGTGGTGGATTTCACTCTTTCCATTGTCTATTCCCGATCCTTTAAATCGACAGGGCTGCCATCGTAATGGGCTTGGTCTGCCTTTATCGGCAATTCATATGCCCCATGCACCTGAACAGACCGCATGGTCACATGCCGTGCAACCCGGTAAACAATCGCCTGTGCTTTTGCATTGGCACAGTGATCGGCTGAACAATCAAAGGCGTGTCTGGCTTTATGCCACAGGGGAAGAAACCACGCATCCTCGTCCTCTTATCATTCTTTTGGATGGGCTGACTTGGGCAGAGAGAATGCCGATTTTTCCGGTCATTGATGTCGCAACTGAAAAGCGGCAGATACCAGAGGCGGTTTGGCTGTTGATTGACGTTATTGATATGCCTCATCGAGAGCGAGAGCTTCCCTGCAACCCGGATTTTTGGCAGGCGATTCAGGATGAACTGTTACCGCTTGCTGCACAGTATGCTGTGTTCAGTGATGATCCTGAACAAACGGTGATAGCAGGACAAAGCTACGGTGGGTTGGCAGCACTGTATGCTGCGCTTCATTGGCCGCAACGCTTTGGTTGTGTCCTGACGCAATCGGGATCTTTCTGGTGGCCTGATAGCAAAATTGTTCGGCAATTTATGCCCTCTTCTGAACAGAAACCCGGTTGGCTGACACAGCAGGTTCTTGAGCAAAAAGTGACGCCTTCGTCATTGAAAATCTTTCAGGAAGCGGGATTCCGTGAAGCGGATATCCATTTTGTGAATGATCAAATGCATGCTGCATTGCAAGAGGCAGGGCACAACGTGAATTATCGCGTGTTTAATGGTGGGCATGATGTGCTGTGCTGGCGCGGTGGATTAATTGATGGCCTGAGTTGGTTGCTGGCTGATAACTGAATCCCAGCAAAGTGATAATTAATTAAAATAACGATTAATTAAAATAATAGCTAATGGGAATAAAGGACTATTCCAGTTTTGCAAGATAACACGCTAACACAGATTATTATTACCTGATTAAAATTTATTCAAATAAGGGGTGATAAAGTGTGGCATTTTATGGTGTTAAAAACCTAAGCGTTGGTATTTTTGCAAATCAACAATGGATGGTAACTAAAATGAATAAGAAAGACAGAATACCTCGGAGTACTCTGACTACCACGCGTTTATCAGTTAAACCCCAACCATGTGTACTTTATCACGCGATAGCTTGTTGTTTGGCTGTCGCCAGCGTAGGCGCCCATGCGGAAGATTATGTTGAGAAAGGGCGGTTTGGCGATCCAGCCAGTTGGCGTTCCAGTGAATTTTCTAATCAATGGGGGCTTGATGCGATTCACGCTGATGAAGCCTATGCCAAAGGCTATACCGGTAAGGGGATCAAACTGGGGATATTAGATCAACCCATTTATGCCAAGCATCCTAAATTTGCAGGAGAAGATAAGGTCATCAACTTAGTGATTTCAGGGATACGTGAGTATACCGATCCCTATATTCCGGTGAGGAAAGGGGACCCATTCCGTTATGACGGCACGCCGTCCGTGGATAGGTACGGCACTCTGGGAACACATGGTGTCCATGTTGCGGGCATCGCGGCGGGCAATCGAGATGGCAGAGAAATGCATGGCGTGGCCTATAACGCCCAAATATTCAGTGCTGATAACGGCGATCCCGGCCCTGAAGATGGCATCATCTTAGGCAATGATGGTGGTGTTTATCAGGCGGGTTGGAATGCACTGATAGACAGTGGTGCCCGTATCATTAACAACAGTTGGGGAATTGGTATTGATAGGGAATTTGAGAAGGGCGGGAAAGATCCGAACGCAGTTCATTTTACCTTAGCCGAGGCCCAAGAGCAGTTCGATGAAATAAAACCGATTTTGGGCACAAAACCGGGCGGGGCATATCAAGGCGCAATTAATGCTGCCCGCAGCGGCATTGTAACGATTTTTGCCGCGGGTAATAGTTATCATTACAATAATCCAGATGCTATCGCGGGTTTGGCTTGGTTTGTGCCAGATATTGCCCCAAACTGGCTGACGGTTGCCAGTGTGCAAAAAGATCTCACTAGTCCCCATAGCGAACCTTATTCCATCAGCACTTTTTCCTCCCGCTGTGGCTATACGGCCAGTTTTTGTGTCAGTGCCCCCGGTAGCGGAATATATAGCTCAGTGATTAAGGGAACCCATATAGACAATATGACTACTGGCTATAACTCTTACAATGGGACTTCAATGGCTGCGCCACATGCTGGCGGTAGCATTGCAGTATTGATGGAGCGTTTCCCATATATGACCAGTGATCAGGTAGCCTCCGTGCTCCGTACTACGGCTACTGATATGGGAGAAAAGGGAATTGATGAGCTTTACGGCTGGGGATTAATTAACCTCGGTAAAGCAATAAATGGCCCTAGTATGTTTTATACCGTAGAAGATATTCCTGAAAAATTCCGCATTCCAGATCCCGACGGAATAGCCTATGGCAAAGGTCAGTTTATTGCTGATATTCCGGGTGTTGGTGCGGTGCTCGATAAAGGCAAACTGACTGAGCGGGTTTGTGATGAGGGTCAGTGTGCCCTGGATCAATGGAGCAACGATATCAGTGGTCATGGTGGATTAACCAAGCAGGGTAGGGGAACACTGATCCTCAGTGGTCAGAATACTTATTCTGGTCCAACACGGGTTAAACAGGGATTACTGAACGTTAGCGGTAGTGTCTCTTCTACAGTTTCAGTCATGGAAGGTGGCATTCTTGGCGGGAATGGGACCGTGGGTGCGCTTCATGTGCAGCGTGGCGGTACGGTAACACCAGGAAACTCTGTGGGTACGCTTAAGGTTGCCGAAAAAATGACTTTTGAGCCGGGTTCTCATTACGCTGTTGAGATCGCCTCCGATGGGCGCAGTGACAGAATTCAGGTTGAGAAAAGTGCACAAATCAATGGCGGGCAGGCTTCTGTTTTCTTTGAGGATACGGGGAACTTACTTTCTTTCGACGATGTGCGAAGCCTGACGGGTCAGCAATACACGATTCTGAGCGCGAAGCAGAATATCAGTGGCCGCTTTGATAGGGTCGTTCCTAATCATCTCTTCCTCGGTACAAAATTGTCTTATCAGCCGAGTGAAGTCACGCTCCACGTTGGACGTAATGAGACCGCTTTTGCGGATGTTGCTAAGACACACAATGAACGTGCCGTCGCTGTTGCTGCTGATACCCTTGGCATCGGTAATCCGGTTTACGAAAGTATCCTGACGAGTGGTTCTGAGGAGCAAGCCCGAACTGCGTTCCGTCAGCTTGATGGGCAGATCCACGCTGATATCGCGTCTCAGTTGGTTAATGACAGCCGTTATTTGCGTGATACCTTGAATTCTCGTTTGAGTCAGGCCGAAGGCCGCTCATCTTCGCCCGATATTCATGGCGATGATAACGGTGCATGGGTTCGGCTGCTTGGTGCATGGAACCATGCTTCTGGTACTGAAAACGCGACGGGCTATCAGGCTTCCAACTATGGTGTATTCCTTGGTGCGGATGCTTCTATTGATGAATACAGCCGTCTTGGTATGGCCACGGGTTATACCCGTACTTCTCTTGATGGTGGTCATAGCGCTACTGCTGACAGTAATAACTATCACCTTGCGCTTTATGGTGATCGTCAGTTTGGTGATTTTACTTTACGCACCACGAGCGGGTTTGCGTGGCACCGTATTGATACCAAACGCGTTATCAGCTATGGCAGTCAGCATGACAGTGCGAATGCGAAGTACAGTGGGCGAACAACACAATTATCGGCGGAACTGGCTTACCATCTGCCAGCCGGTGCTGTGAATTTGGAACCATTCGTTAACTTGGCTTACGTCAATTTCCGCCATGAAGGCATTAACGAAAACGGTGCCGCCACTGCACTTCACGGTAACCGCCAATATACCGAAGCCACACTCTCCACACTGGGATTGCGTGCCAATCATCGTTGGCAGACTTCATGGGGGTCTTCAATTGCCCTGAATGGTGAGTTAGGTTGGCAGCACCAGTACGGTGAGCGTGAACGAGCAACAGGTTTGTCGTTCCGTGGCAGCGACACGACGTTTGTGACTCGTAGTGTGCCTGCTTCCCGTGATGGTGTTGTGTTGAAAGCTCATGCGGAGATGAGCGCAAGTAACAACGTCTCATTCACTCTTGGCTATAGTGGTTTACTGTCCAGCAGTCATCAGGACAATAGTATGAATGTCGGTTTTAGATGGCAATTTTGATGACAGGCAGGGTGTAACCATTGGGTAAAACCGTGGAGTCAGTAATGAAAATGCTGACTCACAAAACACTGCGGCAATAATCAGCAATATTTAGAATAGTTTTTAAAATTCATCTTTCCCTCATAAGACTATATAAAGAATATTTATGCCAGATGTTATTTTCAAATGGGAGTAATAAATTGAAATTTACCTTCAAAAATAAATAATAAAGCAGATCTCATGTAATAAATAAACCAACTGCCTGAATTTCTTCAAAGAAAATCACATAATGGGGATTTTCCCATTGATGAAAGAGTGGAAGCAGTAAGGTATGAATGGTAATTACACGGAGGTAGTAAATAGAGGTACTATTGTTGTGAGGGATGATATCTTAATGCTTAGAATATTGGATAGAACAACCCCTAAATATCTGCGCATTAATCTGATATTCAGGGTGTTGTTCTGGGATAGCGCTTTAATGGATCAAATTAGAAATGATAGCCAACGCCGACTGTCCATGTTCCTGCTTTAGCCTGATTAAAATCAGAATATTCGTAGGAAACATCAACAGCTACACTTGATATCGGGTTAAATTGCAATCCTGCACCGTAGGCAACAGCGGTTTTCTTTTTGCTGGTATTGAGTTGTACAGTCTGATGATCTTGAATATTAGCCGCACCAATCAAGGCATAGGTACTGACATATTCATTAAAGCGATATGTCGGGCCTGCTACCAATGATCTGTAAGTAATATCCTCGTTACCGATATTATTTGCTAAATTATCATGATAGATGATTCTTAGCTTAGTTTGCGTGACTGAGCCGATAACACCCCAATTATCATTAATCTCATAACGGTATTTCAGGTTGAGACCTCTTGGGTCTTTCAGATCTTTCAGGTTCAGATCATCTCTTACCGTAGTTTTCATCCGCAAATCGCTTTGGGCGTAGCCTAGTGAGATGGTGTGTTTGTCATTTGCATTTGCTGTAAATGAAGAAATAGATAACCCCGCTACAATCGCTGAGGTCAATAGAGCTTTTTTCA
>NZ_JAQRFJ010000057.1:0-21253 GCF_028599065.1 Xenorhabdus sp. PR6a
GTAACAATGAGGAAACGTCAATAAACACTGGAACAACATACAGTTAAATATATTATTAACCGCTTGATTTTTAGATAAAAATAAAAATAATGGACAAACATCAAAACACAAAGTAAATATATATAGTCTTCAATGATTTCCGACACATTAACGCTATTTGCAGCGATTGCAATGCAAACATGCGAGGCTGTTCCCAATATTTTTAATATAATGAGAGGGTTACTATGGCAAAACACATTGAATTTTCGGCTACAGGCAGTCCAGAAGTACTCCGATATTGTGAATTTACACCTGCTGCCCCTGCACCTGATGAAGTCCAAGTCGAAAACAAAGCTATCGGCATTAATTATATCGATACCTACATACGCAGTGGTTTATATCCGCCGACCAATCTGCCTACTGGGTTGGGAACAGAAGCCGCGGGTATTGTTACTCAAGTTGGATCAAAAGTGACGTCCATTAAAGTCGGTGATCGTGTGGTTTATGCCCAGTCTGACTCAGGGGCTTACAGTGAAATACATAACGTTCCTGAAAGCAAATTAGCCTTGTTGCCTGATGAGATCTCATTCGAACAAGCGGCTGCGTCATTTTTAAAAGGTTTAACCGTTTATTATCTGTTCAATCTGACCTATAAGATCCAGCCAGGAGAAACTATTTTGTTCCATGCTGCTGCCGGTGGCGTTGGTTTAATTGCCTGCCAATGGGCAAAAGCACTGGGTGCGAAGTTGATTGGAACGGTCGGCTCAGACGAAAAAGCCGCGCTTGCCAAAACAGCGGGAGCGTGGCAAACCATCAACTATCGTCGCGAGAATATTGTGGAACGTGTCTTAGCGTTTACTGGCGGGGAAAAAGTCGGCGTTGTCTATGATTCTGTCGGTCAGGAGACATGGCTCGATTCACTCGATTGCCTGAAACGCCAAGGTTTGATGGTCAGTTTCGGTAACGCATCGGGGCCGGTCACAGGGGTAAATTTAGGTATTCTTAATCAAAAAGGTTCACTGTTTCTCACCCGCCCTTCTCTTAACGGCTATATCACCAGCCGCGAAGAGTTGGCAGAAGCCAGCAAGGCAGTATTTGATTTAATTGCCAGCGGCAAAATCAATGTGGATGTACCGGAGGATCAGAAGTTTCCATTGAGCGAAGCGGTAAGAGCACACCAGACACTGGAAAGCCGTGCTACTCACGGTTCCAGCTTATTAATTCCATAAAATATCTGGGCGGATTACATCCGCTCTGTCACCATTTCCAGCGCGTTTTCAACCACCCTAATATCAGCGCCCGGTTTGTGGGCGTTTTCACTTAAATGACGACGCCACTGACGTGCCCCCGGAATTCCCTGAAAAATACCCAAAATATGGCGGGTGATATGCCCTAAATAAGTGCCTTTTGACAACTCTTGTTCAATATAAGGATAAAGCGCCTTAACCGCATCGACCATATTGGTCACGGGAACGGTTTGGTCAAACAATTCACGATCCACAAGTGCCAGAAGAGAGGGATTTTGGTAGGCTTCCCGCCCAATCATTACGCCATCGACATATTGCAAATGCTGTTTCGCTTCTTCCAACGATTTAATGCCGCCATTAATGGAAAGCGTCAGTTGTGGGAAATCGTGTTTCAATTGATAGACGCGCGGGTAATCCAAAGGCGGAATTTCGCGGTTTTCTTTTGGGCTTAAACCCGACAACCACGCTTTACGCGCATGAATAATAAAGTTATCGCAATCACTGTTTTTCACGACAGTGGCAATAAAATCACATAGAAACTCGTAGCTATCCTGTTGATCAATTCCGATGCGGGTTTTAACGGTAACAGGGATATCCACAACATCTTGCATTGCTTTGACACAATCGGCTACCAGCGCCGCTTCTCCCATCAGACAAGCCCCGAAACGGCCATTTTGCACACGATCAGAAGGACAACCGACATTCAAATTGATTTCATCGTAACCCCTTTCCTGCGCGATCTTGGCACACTGCGCCAATGCCTGCGGATCACTGCCCCCTAATTGCAGCGCCAACGGATGCTCTTGCTCGTTATAGGCCAGATAATCCCCTTTACCATGAATAATCGCGCCCGTTGTGACCATTTCGGTATAAAGCAGCGCTTCCTTGCTTAATAGGCGATGGAAATAACGGCAGTGACGGTCAGTCCAGTCGAGCATGGGCGCAACGGAGAAGCGGGAAGGTTTGAATTTATGGGCTTTTCCGTTGATTTCAGGCATATTTTTTGATTTTTTATGTTCGTGCATTTGGGGTCTGTTTTTGCTTTTTCAGTACACCAGATAGAAGGTGTTTCAGGATACCAGGGGTTACGTGAAGCGGCGCAGTATACCATAGCCGAATGTTCAGACACAAAATCAATGCCAGTCAGACAATGAGATAATACAGCTTTTCTCTGATAACGACTTTTCTATATCCCAAAAATATATTTAATTGTTCTGATAAAATTAAATTCATTTAAAAACATAAGGTTAGTGCAATACACGAATCTCAGTATGGCTATCATCATTCAGCATGTCTTCGTTTTGCTGGCTTTCCATCTGATCCCGCAAAATGGAATTAACGGCATCAGCAAAGCCATCTTTCATATATTGCTCCATCGGTATTCCTTTCGGTTCTGGCCAGGGGAGTTGAGCAATCGGCCAATTACAATAGGCTTTATAAAAGCGGAACTCTTTCAGACGTTTTTTCGCCCTATCAAAATCCCGGCTCCAATAGGCATTACCTAACCGATAATTCGTGTAAAATTCATCAAAGCTGCCGAAAATTTCATAAACATAATCGGCGGTTTTAAGTATATTTTTCCACGCCGTTTCTTCACTAAGTGTAACTATTAAAATAAATGGTCATTGGTTAAACGAAACCTTCATCTATTATCCAATATTTCCAGTTTTATTTTCTCCGTTTTTCAGCCTATTTTATCGTTCTTATCTGCGGATTAATTTTTATAGCTGAATCCCTCCAACAACAGGCTCATCTGATAGTGACCAAAATGGGGCTGCGCATTGTGTGGGACTCCACTCTCAGACTCAAAAACATGATAACATTAAAGGTATTGGCATCGTGTCGGTGTGAGAGGTGTAATGAAAACTATCAATCAAAAAAAGTTACTGGCACAGGCTGAAGCAATCTGCCTGTCAAGAGGGGTTCGTTTGACACCTCAACGCCTTGAAATTCTTCGTCTAATCACTCAACAGCCCGGCGCGATAAGCGCTTATGATTTGCTGGATTTGTTGCGTGAAGTCGAGCCACAAGCCAAGCCCCCAACGGTTTATCGTGGGTTAGAGTTTTTGCTGGAACAAGGTTTTATTCACAAAATAGAATCCACAAACAGCTATGTGATTTGCCATCATTTCGAACAACCTTGTCATACTTCGGCGATGTTTATCTGTGAATTTTGTGGTTCAGTGACCGAAAAGGAGGCGAAAGATATTGAATCCGCCATTCAACAGTTAGCACAAGGCACCGGGTTTCATTTGCGAAATAGTGTGATAGAAATTCATGGCCTGTGTTTTTCCTGCCATGAGATTGAAGCCTGCACCGAGCGCGATACCTGCCAGCATAATCATTCGGTTGAAGAGAATAAAAAGAGATAAGAAAAAACGCTTGAGGCCGGATTAAGCAATGAGGCGGTCATCGCTGATATCATCATCTATTTTTCAAGTTCCCGCTGAACTTAAGTTTAACAGGTACTGAGAAAAATGACCGCCACAGAGTAGGATCAGAACCAGTCTCCGTTACGGATAACGCCTACGGCTAATCCTTCAATCGTGAAATTCTGCTCACTCAAATCAACAACAATAGGTTTAAATTCCGGATTCTCAGCGATCAGTTCAATGGTGTTTCCTGTTTGTTTGAAGCGTTTTACTGTCACTTCATCTTCAATGCGCGCCACAATGACTTGCCCATTATGAACATCCTGTGTCTTGTGCACAGCCAGTAAATCCCCGTCCATAATACCAATGTCTTTCATGGACATTCCACTGACACGCAACAGAAAATCAGCGCTTGGTTTGAATAATTCAGGATCAACCTTATAGTGACTTTCGATGTGTTCCTGAGCCAGTAGTGGTTCCCCGGCAGCAACACGACCGATCAGCGGCAATCCCGCCCCATTATCTTCCTGTTCGAGCAGCAAACGGATACCTCTGGATGCACCAGCGATAATCTCTATCACCCCTTTACGCGCAAGTGCCTTTAAATGCTCTTCCGCTGCGTTAGGTGAACGAAAACCAAGACGTGCAGCAATTTCAGCACGTGTTGGTGGCATACCCGTTTGCGAAATATGGTCACGCACCAAGTCGTAAACTTGCTGCTGCCTGGCAGTTAATGCTTTCATTTCGCCCCCTGTTTGTTTATACAGCCAAACTGGGAGTATATACAGGTAAATTCGAATTGGGAACCTGTTAGCATGTAAAAGCAGCTAAATAACGTATTTTGATGAAAATACACGCTGCTTCAGTGCATAAAATGCGACCAAAAGATCATTCCCCAAGTAAACAGCGCCAGAAGAATAGCAAGCAATACAGCCGCTGATCCCATATCTTTCGCTCGTCCCGATAATTCATGATATTCACTACCGATACGATCCACCACGGCTTCGATGGCACTATTCAGGATTTCGACAATGACGACCAGCATAATAGAGCCAATAAGCAGGAGTCTCTCAAACAAGCCAAAATCGAAGGAAAATGCAATGATAACCGCAAGTATGGCAACAATGGCTTCCTGCCGAAATGCCGCTTCATTTTGCCATGCAGCCTTAATGCCTTTCGCCGAATACTTAGCCGCTTTAATGATGCGGATTAAACCTGTTGCTTGATTTGCCATAAAAATTTTCTTTAATGAACTTGATCATTGTATGGTTATATAACTTTTAGCTCTTATTATTGTCTTATTTCCACAGATCTCAAAATCTGTTTCTGGTATCCTTGCGACGCATTGCTAACAAGAGGCTTAAAGCAGTTATGTCAGGTTGGCGTAAAATATATTATAAGTTATTGAATTTACCACTAAAATTTTTAGTAAAAAGTAAACTAATCCCTACGGACCCCATTGCGGAGCTGCGTCTTGATACGACCCGGCCTATTTTGTACGTACTGCCGTACCACTCAAAGACAGACTTATTAACCCTGCGTCAACAATGTCTGGCGCAAGATTTGTCTGATCCGCTGGAGCCTTTGGAGATCGGTGACACACAGCTTCCCAGTTATGTCTTTATCGATAACGGCCCACGTGTGTTCCGCTGTTATGCGCCAAAGCATGAATCGGTGAAAATTTTTCACTCCTATCTGGATTTGCATCGCAATAATCCCGATCTGAATATCCAGATGGTGCCGGTTTCTGTCATGTTTGGCCGCTCTCCGGGGCGTGAAGGACAAGAAGGAAATACAGCGCCACAATTACGTTTGCTTAATGGCGTACAGAAACTTTTTGCAATCCTATGGCTTGGACGGGATAGTTTTGTGCGTTTTTCCACCCCCGTGTCTTTACGCCATATGGCCGATGAACATGGTACGGATAATATTATCGCCAATAAACTTGCCCGTGTGGCGCGGATGCACTATTCCCGCCAGCGTCTTGCGGCGGTTGGGCCTCGTTTGCCGCTCAGGCAGGATCTGTTCAACAAGTTACTGGCCTCAAAAGCCATAGAAAAAGCGATTGCTGATGAAGCCCGTGGCAAGAAAATCTCGCCCGAAAAGGCAAAACAGAATGCCATCAATATGTTGGAAGAGATAGCGGCGGATTTCTCCTATGAAACAGTACGCTTGACTGACCGCGTTTTAAGTTGGACGTGGAACCGGCTGTACCAAGGCATTGATGTGCATAATGCCGAACGGGTTCGCCAGTTGGCACAGGATGGTCATGAGCTGGTTTATGTTCCCTGCCATCGCAGCCATATGGACTACCTGCTGCTCTCGTATGTGCTCTATCACCAAGGGCTGGTTCCACCACATATTGCGGCAGGCATTAACCTGAATTTCTGGCCGGCTGGCCCGATATTCCGTCGTCTTGGTGCGTTCTTTATTCGCCGTACCTTTAAAGGCAATAAACTCTATTCAACGATCTTTCGTGAATATCTCGGTGAATTGTTTGCCCGTGGCTATTCGGTTGAATACTTTGTCGAAGGGGGACGCTCCCGTACCGGTCGTTTACTCGATCCCAAAACAGGTACGCTCTCCATGACCTTGCAAGCGATGCTGCGCGGGGAATCTCGTCCCATCACGATTGTGCCGATCTATATCGGTTATGAACATGTCATGGAAGTGGCGACTTACGCCAAAGAGCTGCGTGGGGCAACCAAAGAAAAAGAAGGCTTTTTCCAGATGGTGCGAGGGCTGCGCAAGTTACGTAATCTCGGACAGGGTTACGTGAATTTTGGTGAGCCGATCCCGTTGGTACAATACCTGAACCAGCATGTTCCAGAGTGGCGTGACTCGATTGACCCAATAGAATCTCAGCGTCCAACCTGGCTGGCGCCAACCGTCGGTAAGCTGTCTCGCAATATTATGGTCAATATCAATAATGCCGCCGCAGCGAACGCGATGAATTTGTGCACCACGGCGTTGTTGTCCTCACGTCAGCGAGCACTCACTCGCGAACAGCTTATTGAGCAGTTGGATTGCTATCTGCAATTACTGCGTAATGTGCCTTACACTGGCGATATCACGGTGCCAAACAAAACCGCCGAAGAATTGTTAGATCATGCCCTTATGATGAATAAGTTCGAGGTCGAAAAGGACAGTCTGGGCGATATTATTATCCTGCCACGCGAAAGCGCGGTATTAATGACTTATTATCGCAACAATATCCAGCACTTATTGATCCTGCCATCTTTGATGGCCAGTATGGTAATGCATCACCGCCGCATGAGTCGCAGTGAATTGCTCAGACAGGTCGTACTGATCTATCCGCTGATCAAACAAGAGCTTTTCATGCGTTACAGCAAGGAAACGCTTCCCGATGTCGTCAATACTTTGATTGATGAGCTGGTACGCCAAGGTCTTATCTGTAACAAAGAGCAAGGGATGCTGGTACTGAACCCTGCACGTATTCGCCCACTGCAATTGTTGGCGGCAGGTATCCGAGAAACGCTGCAACGTTATACCATTACGCTTTCTTTGTTGAATGCCACACCTGAAATTAGCCGTGGTGTACTGGAAAAAGAGAGCCGGATGCTGGCACAACGCCTGTCAGTGCTGCATGGCATTAATGCGCCGGAGTTCTTTGACAAGGCCGTTTTTGCCTGCTCGGTTAATACGCTGCGCGAAGAAGGTTATATTCAAGACAGAGGCGATATGATGACCACCAGCACTCAGGAACTCTATCAGGTCTTAAGTGAGCTGATGTCCCCTGAAATTCGCTTGACGATTGAAAGTGTCAGCATGCCACCGGAGCAAAATGAACCGGTACAGGTCGCCCAAGACCAGCAATAACGAGACAAAAAATCAACGGGCGGATTACCGCCCGTTATATTAAAGCCACGTTATCCTAGATATAGCTGAAAAAAATACCGAGGAATAGCACGATACCGACGTAATTATTGTTCATAAATGCTTGAAAACAGGCAGTTCGTTCCCGATTTGTGATCAGTTTCTGCTGATAAATGAACAGCGCGGTTACCAACAATATCGTCCAATAATAGATTCCCCCCAGATTCACCATCCCGCCAACGAAAACCAAAATGCCCACCATGATGAATTGCAGAATAGCAATGATCAGTTTATCAAAGCGCCCAAAAAGTACGGCGGTTGATTTCACACCGATTCTCAGGTCATCGTCACGATCAACCATGGCGTACTGCGTATCATAAATCACAGACCAGATGATGTTGGTTAAAAATAATAGCCAGCATTCTAAAGGTAAGTACTCACTTACTGCGGCAAACGCCATAGGAATGGACCAGCCGTAAGCAGCACCCAACACAACTTGTGGCAGGTGGCTGACACGCTTGACAAACGGGTAAATCCACGCCAGTGCCAAACCAACAACCGACAGTGCAATCGTCATTTTATTGAGAGTCAAAACCAGCGCGAAAGAGATGAGTGCCAGCGTGACAAACAAGATTTTGCTTTCTTTTTCGGTAATGTCGCCACTAGGCAGGGGACGGGATTTGGTCCGTTCTACATACCCATCAAATTTTCTGTCTGCGAAATCATTAATGCAGCATCCCGCAGCACGCATGAAAAAAACGCCGACAGTAAAGACTATCAGTACATGCCAATCCGGCAGACCTTTTGCGGCGATCCACAATGCCCAATATGTTGGCCATAATAGTAATAATGCGCCAATGGGTTTATCGATACGCATTAAACGGCAATAAGCACGCCATTTATTTTGCGTCATACAGACCTTCAATCTCTTTCTCCCCTTTCGTTTTATTGATCTTATATGCAGGTGATCCCGGTAGAAAAACTTCCGTGAGCAGCAGTGGCTTGCCCGACAACCTCAGTAAAGAACGACGTGCCCAACGATCCCCCTGCTGGCCTATTTGAATATAATCCCGCGTTAGATTATTACCACTAAAAAGATAACGACCAAGCGGCACAGTGCCCACATCGACCAATTTTTTATCCGGGCCGGTGAGTGTTTCCTCCGGAATAAGGGTTCGCCCCAAAAGCCACGGGACATTATCCCCATACAGGACACTTTCACGTAACCAGTATTTTCCACTTACAGGTAAGTGCTTACTTTCATCACCTAACTGTTCTAAAGTGATAAAGCCTTCGCGAAAAGGAGCAACCGATACATGCTGGCAATGTTGTTCAAAGCGGCATGTCATTGAATCGACTTCCACCAGCCAATCTAAAACAGATGCAGGAATAAAGTCAGTCTCATCTGCCGATAACCAGTGGATGGAAGTTGGAGTTAATAGGGTGTTATCTGCCATATCATTTTCCCATTGCGGGGAATCTCAATTTCCCCGACAGTACAACGAATGGGGAATGAGGATATCATGTTGCAGACCAATAAAATTAAAAGTGGGTAACAAATTATGTAAATTACAAAAAAACTCACCTTAATGACAGCACATATTAAGGTGAGGAGAAATCAGAGAATAGAGAAGTTCAGATTAACGCCACTCTTTGAATCGGTTAATCAGGCCATTTGTCGAGCTGTCATGGCTAGTTACCGCCTCGGCATCATGCAGTTCAGGCAGAATACGGTTCGCCAATTGTTTACCCAGTTCTACGCCCCATTGGTCGAATGAGAAGATATTCAAAATCACGCCCTGAGCAAAGATCTTATGTTCATACATGGCAATTAACGCCCCCAAACTGAATGGGGTAATTTCACGCAATAAAATGGAGTTGGTTGGGCGGTTACCTTCAAATACCTTGAATGGCACAACATTCGCCACGTCCTGGGCATTTTTCCCGGCGGCCGCAAATTCCGCTTCCACCTGCGCCTGGGTTTTACCAAATGCCAGCGCTTCCGTTTGTGCAAAGAAGTTAGACAGCAGTTTGCTATGATGATCGCTAACCGGATTATGGCTAATGGCCGGTGCAATAAAATCACACGGGATCAGTTTAGTACCCTGATGGATAAGCTGGTAGAACGCATGCTGACCATTGGTGCCCGGTTCCCCCCAGATAATCGGCCCGGTCTGGTAATTCACCGGATTGCCATTCCGATCGATATATTTGCCATTTGATTCCATGTTGCCTTGTTGGAAATAGGCAGCAAAACGGTGCATATATTGATCATAAGGCAGAATCGCTTCAGTTTCCGCACCAAAGAAATTGTTGTACCAGATTCCGATCAGGGCCAGCAAAACAGGAAGGTTCTGTTCAAAGGCGGTCTGCTCAAAGTGTTTATCCATGGCATGGGCGCCACTGAGCAACTGTTCGAAATTCTCATAACCAATGGAAAGGACAATGGATAAGCCAATGGCAGACCAGAGCGAATAGCGTCCGCCTACCCAATCCCAAAATTCAAACATGTTTTGGGGATCGATACCGAATTTGGTGACTTCCTGTTCATTGGTGGATAATGCGGCAAAATGTTTTGCGATATGCGCTTCATCAACGGCACTTTGCAGGAACCAATGACGGGCAGAATGTGCATTGGTCATGGTTTCTTGCGTGGTAAATGTCTTGGAAGCAATCAAGAATAAGGTGGTTTCTGGATTTAAGGTTTTGAGTGTTTCGGCAATGTGGGTGCCATCAACATTGGAAACAAAATGCATATTCAGGTGATTTTTATACGCTTTCATCGCTTCTGTCACCATATAAGGGCCAAGATCAGATCCCCCAATGCCGATATTCACAACATCGGTAATCACTTTGCCGGTATAGCCTTTCCACTCACCACTAATGATGCGTTCACTGAATGATTTCATTTTTGCCAGCACCGCATTGACTTGCGGCATCACATCTTCCCCATCCACCATAATCGGGGTATTGCTACGGTTACGCAGGGCAATATGCAGCACCGCACGATCTTCAGTACGATTGATTTTCTCCCCGGAAAACAGACTGCGAATGGCACCGGCTAAATCGGTTTCCTGCGCCAATGCCTGTAACTTTTCCAGTGTTTCTGCGGTAATGCGGTTTTTGGCGTAATCCACCAGAATCTGCTGCTCAAATGTCGCAGAAAATGCCGTAAACCGTTCTTTGTCCTGCTCAAACAAATCCCGCAAATGCACATCTTTCATTTGCTCAAAATGCTGTTGTAATGCTTTCCAGGCTTCGGTCTGGCTAGGGTTGGTGTTTTTCATGAATAATGCTCTCTATCAACGGTCAATAAACAATAGGAATGCACAGATTGTAACGATTTAATGCTGTGATGCGTCTCCCTTTCCTTGTAATCACTGATATTGGTCAAAATAGCCCGTGATTTCCAGCCTTAATTGTTGAGATAGGCAAAAACGATAATTTCATTTCCATCATGAAAATTATTTATGCTTCATCGTCAAATATTGACTCAGTGCACCTAACCCGATATTTCTAAAAGCCGACTCTTCGAACGATTCTCCAAATAAAAGGTTATCATCCATGTGTGCTGTTTCATCTCCTGACTCGCAGTATGTCGTAGCAAAATTTGGTGGTACGAGTGTGGCAGACTTCGATGCCATGAGCCATTGCGCCGATATTATCTTGGCAAACACCAATGTCCGTGTTGTCGTTCTGTCAGCTTCCGCTGGCGTGACCAATTTGCTGGTTGCCTTGGCGGCTGGTTGCGATAGCGATAAACGGGAGAACTATCTGAAACAAATCCGTGACATTCAATATGCCATTATTGACCGATTGAATGAAGTTAATGTGCTCCGTGAGGAAATTGATCGCCTGCTGGAAAATATTGATATGCTGTCAGAAGCCGCTTCGCTTGCCACTTCAGACGCACTGACTGATGAATTGGTTAGCCACGGTGAAGTCATGTCCACGTTATTGTTTGTGGAGTTGTTACGTCAACGCCATACCCATGCCGAATGGTTTGATATCCGCCGGATCATGCGCACCAATGATAACTTTGGACGGGCAGAACCAGATATGCTCCAGCTCCATACTTTGGCAATGGAACACCTTTATTCCCGCCTGGACGATACCCTCGTCATCACCCAAGGGTTTATTGGCAGGGAAGAAAAAGGCCGTACCACGACGTTGGGGCGAGGCGGCAGTGATTATACCGCCGCCTTACTCGGTGAAGCGCTGGGTTTACAACGTGTTGATATCTGGACAGATGTACCAGGCATCTACACCACCGATCCGCGTATTGTTCCCACGGCTAAACGCATCAATAAAATTGCCTTTGATGAAGCAGCAGAAATGGCGACATTTGGCGCCAAAATTCTCCATCCTGCCACGCTGCTACCGGCTGTTCGCTGCGGTATTCCGGTCTTTGTCGGCTCCAGCAAAGATCCACAGGCAGGCGGTACGATAGTGTGTGATAAAACAGAAAACCCCCCGCTGTTTCGTGCATTAGCCTTGCGTCGCAAACAAACTTTGCTGACCCTGCATAGCCTGAAAATGCTACATGCAAGAGGCTTTCTGGCAGAAGTGTTTACCCTGCTGTCGCGCCATAATATTTCAGTGGATTTGATTACCACATCCGAGGTCAGCATTGCCCTGACGCTGGATACCACAGGTTCTACCAGCACCAATGGCAGCCTGCTGACTAATGCGCTGCTCACTGAACTTTCTACGTTATGCCGGGTGGAAGTCGAAGAAGATATGGCACTGGTGGCAATTATCGGCAATGAGCTTTCACGGGCAAAAGGATTGGGAAAAGGGATTTTTGGCGTGTTGGAACCCTTTAATATTCGCATGATAAGCTGTGGCGCAAGCAGCCATAATGTCTGCCTGCTCGTTCCGGGTAAAGATGCAGAACAGGTTATTCAGACATTGCATCAGAGTTTGTTTGAGGGATGAAAAACAAATTCAATATTATCATCGCGAGAAAAACCCGCATAAAGAGCGGGTTTTCTTGATCTTGTAAAGAGGATAGTCAATCAATCTTATGAATGTTTCGACAATTCACGTCGAGCTAATTCTGCGAAGAATCCACTACGGCTGTGATATTCCCTATGTGAACTGACATAATCATCGATTCTGGCTAAGAGGAACTGCGGCAAGGTAATATTTAATTTTGTCGTACGCCCTTCATATTTAGCCAAATCTATATCAACATAAGCCCAGATCCCACCCGTACAATCCTCATCACCAAGATGGTCAGCCACTGTTTTCGCCTCTACTGGTATTTTCCCTTGCTCACTCAGATATTCAAAATAAGCACCTAAGGCATTGGCGGCATCAACAATTGCATCATCGATAGAATTACCTGCAAAGTAACAACCGACAACGTCTGGCACAAATCCGGAGAATGATCCGTCGTCGGCCTGATGTAGATAAATTGGATATCTCATGGTTGCACCTTATATAAGTTCTATTTCATAAAGCGGCCATATGACCGCTTGACTATTTTCATTTTAATCCAGCTTGTTTTAGTAATTTATTTAGCGTTCCTACCGCTATGTCTTTACGCGGATGAGGAATAACTAATGGGAAGGGTTCTCCTGATTTTTCGAAAATATGGTGTGAACCATTGATCCTCACCAACTCCCACCCACACGCTTTGATTTTTTTAATTAAATCCTCGCTACTCATCGTCTCCTCTTCATCAAAATCGAGGAAATTATAACCTACAAAATACCCACCATCAACACCAATAACCACTATCCACACTATCTACAAATCTTCATTTCATGTTTCGTTTTCCCACTACCAACACATCGGATGTGTTTTTACCCTCGTTATCATCCATAATAAGAAAATGAAAATAAATTCCATTTTGTGTCCATCGCAGCGACCGTTGCTGCAAATAAACGATTATTCAGAGGGCATCTTATGAACACAGCCGTTGCCAGCAAACGCACAAAAAAAACGAAAATAACCGCTAACAGTGCCGCTGCAAGCGGTCAGGTTCAATCTTTAAGCCGAGGGTTGACACTTTTGGAATACATTTCCGATTCGCCTGTCGGCGTTGCCCTGACTGATCTGGCGATCCAATCCGGTCTGCCTAACTCCACCACCCATCGTCTTTTGACTACCTTGCAACAACATGGTTTTGTTCGCCAAATAGGCGATTTAGGGTTATGGGTGATCGCTTCCCATGCTTTTGTCGTCGGCAGCAGTTTCTTACAAAGCCGTAATCTGATGGTGCTGGTTCATCCTATATTGCGCCAATTAATGGAAGATTCCGGTGAAACCGTCAACCTTGCCATCCTTAATCTTGATGAATATGAAGCCGTGATTGTCGATCAAGTGCAATGCAATGCGCTGATGAGAATGTCCGCGCCCATTGGTGGCAAACTACCCATGCACGCTTCCGGCGCGGGTAAGGCCCTGCTTGCTACACTGTCTGAACCAAAACGCCTCCAATTGCTGCATAAAAAAGGCATGCACACTTATACCCAACACACGTATACCACTGCCGCCGCATTAACAGACAATCTCGAACAGATCCGCAAGCAAGGTTTTTCATTTGATGATGAAGAACATGCGTTAGGATTACGCTGTATTGCTGCCTGTATCTATGATGAACATCATGAAGCCTTTGCCGCGATTTCTATTTCTGGCCCTGTATCACGCATCTCTGATGAACGTGTTACTGAACTTGGCGCTCTGGTTATGCGGGCGGCAAAAGCCATTAGCCGGGAATACGGTGGCATTAAGTAATTTTGCCAAAATGCCATCAGTCACATGCCATTGTGGTGTGTCGTCGGTCAAGTTGCTGGTGGGGTTCGATTTAATGAGAGAAACGGATAATGAAGCATTGGAAAACAACCGCAGAAAATATCCTGACTGATGGCCCGGTCGTCCCTGTCATTGTGATCAATGAGATTGAACATGCGGTTCCTTTGGCAAAAGCACTGGTTGCCGGCGGAATTCGTGTCTTGGAAGTGACCTTAAGAACCGAATGTGCACTGGAAGCCATTCGACTTATCGCTAAAGCCGTTCCTGAGGCGATTATCGGTGCAGGCACGGTGATTAATCCTGAACAACTGGCTGCGGTCACTGAAGTGGGTGCCCAATTTGCCATGAGTCCGGGGTTGACGAATGAGTTGTTAAAAGCGGCAGCTAGCGGTTCCATTCCTCTTATCCCGGGGATTTCCACGGTTTCTGAATTAATGCTAGGAATGAATTATGGTTTGAACTGTTTCAAATTCTTCCCGGCAGAAGCAAATGGCGGTGTTAAGGCACTGAAAGCCATTGCAGGCCCATTCCCGCAAGTCCGTTTTTGCCCAACGGGGGGAATTTCTCCTGAAAACTATCGTGATTATCTGGCACTGAATAGTGTTCTGTGCGTAGGTGGCTCATGGTTAGTACCGAATGATGCGTTGAAAAAAGCAGATTATGCCCAGATTACGGAGCTGGCACGTCTTGCTATTTCAGGAACGACTATTGCAACAACCAGAGCGTAATTGTTTTATCTAAACACCAATGCGGAAATTGACTGTCACAAAATTTTCGCATTGAGAAAAATGGTTCATGGCTTATCGAATATTTATCCAAATCAATTTATTTCACTACGCTGGCTAAATCGCTGTCTACTGCGATAAGCAAAAACATCTTCTACATATCCATTTTTGATACGCTCCTGCAATGCCCGCCAGTAGTCTGTTCGAAATAAATCACGGTGACTTTCTTCGAAATAACATCGAATACGTTTGTCAGTACATAAAAAATGCCGGAATTCTTCTGGGAAAACATCGTTAACAGCAACACTATACCAAGGTTCGCCAGCCAACTCATCTTCTGGATAGCGTGGCGGAGGAATATCCCGAAAGTTCACTTCGGTCATATAACAGATTTCATCATAATCGTAGAAAATCACCCTTCCGTGGCGGGTAACACCAAAGTTTTTAAACAACATATCGCCGGGAAAAATATTTGCAGCAGCCAGTTGCTTAATCGCATTTCCGTATTCTTCGATCACATCTTTTAATTGCGCCTCATTGACATGCTCCATATAAATATTTAGCGGCATCATTTTACGTTCCATATAAAGATGCTTTATCAAAATCTTATCGCCCAAGTCTTCTAATTTTTTGGGGATCTCTTTTTGCAATTCTGCCATTAATTCAGGGCTGATATGGTGTTTAGCAATGACAAAGTTTTCAAATTCCTGTGTATCAGCCATTCTTCCTACCCGATCATGCTCTTTTACCAAACGGTAGCACTCTTTGACACGCTCTTCGGAAACCTCTTTCTGGGGCGCAAATTTATCTTTAATCACTTTAAATACCCGATCAAATGACGAGGACGTAAACACCAGCATTACCATGCCTTTCACTCCCGGTGCAATCGTAAACTGTTCCTGAGTGGAATTAATGAATGTCAGATATTCACGATAATATTCGGTCTTGCCATGCTTCTGGCAGCCTATCGCCATGTATAACTCCGCCGTGGATTTCGTCGGAAGAATTTCACGCAACCATTCCACCAGAGCTGCCGGCAAGGGGGCGTAAACCATAAAATAGGAGCGGGCAAAGCCAAAAACGATACTGGCATCATCGTGGTTGGTCAAACAAGTATCGATAAAAATTCCCCCCGATTCATTGTGATGAATCGGTAACAAAAATGGGTAAATCATCGCCCCCATTCTGATTTTTCCGACCAACCAAGCCGCCTTATTGCGGTAAAACAATTCATTAGCAATTTGGAACGTAGACTGTAATAAATCAGATTGGGAAAATGTATTCTGCAAATATTGCGTGATATAACCAATATCCCGTTCCAAATCCTCCCATTTAAGCCGTAATGGCAAATCATTTAAGAGGGTTCGCAACATGGATGCAAGATTACCATTAGGCAAAAAATCCCGTGATAGTGGACGAGAAATATGCCGAAAACGAGCAGGTGGCTGAGAAGAAAATATATAGAGATTGTCTGGTTTCAAATTACGATGTTTGAAAAAACGGCAGTAAACCGAATTAAAAAAACTTTCTGCAATTTCAAAACGCGGATAGTCAGGCAGTAAACGGGTATAAACCGCTTTGACCTCAGCAATGTCATCTTCATCATGTTGTAATGAAGTGTGAATACGCTTCAACTGCTCCACCACCAATCCGACATGATGATCATACAGATTAATCCGCTTTTTCATCGCCTGTTGTACAGCAGGCCAGTCAGCCTGCTCAAAACGTTGCTGTGCCCCAGAAGTGACTTCCAGAAATCGACCATATTGCGCATCAAATCCCTGCAAAATGGTTTGTGCAATTAAATGAGCGAGATCTGTTTCCATATTTAGCCACCTTTATCCGGCAGTAAAAGGGAATTCCTTTTGGAATTCCCCAATCATTTGTTATTTCTATCGGTATAGTGAACTTAAAATTGCTGTTCTTCTGTCGATCCGGTTAATGCCGTAACAGAAGCGCCTTCTCCCTGAATAATCGTGGTCACTTTATCAAAATATCCTGTTCCCACTTCTTGTTGATGTGAGGAGAAGGTATAACCACGATCAAGGGCAGCGAATTCCTGTTCCTGAACTTTTTCAACATAATGTTTCATTCCCTCACCACGCGCATAATCGTAGGCTAAATCAAACATGTTGAACCACATGCTATGGATACCCGCTAATGTGATGAACTGGAATTTATATCCCATAGCAGATAACTGATCCTGGAAACTGGCAATGGTTTTATCATCCAGATTCTTTTTCCAGTTAAAAGAAGGCGAACAGTTATACGCCAATAATTTGCCAGGGTATTTCGCGTGGATGGCTTGCGCAAAACAGCGGGCGGCTTCAATATCCGGTGTAGAGGTTTCACACCAAACAACATCGGCGTAAGGGGCATAAGCCAGTCCACGGCTGATCGCTTGTTCAATGCCAGCACGTGTACAATAAAAACCTTCACAGGTTCGCTCGCCGGTAATGAACGCACGGTCATAAGGATCACAATCCGATGTCAGTAAATCGGCGGCATCTGCGTCAGTGCGTGCCACTAACAAGGTTGGTACACCGGAGACATCCGCCGCCAACCGGGCAGCCACCAGCTTCTGAATGGCCTCTTGAGTCGGAACCAACACTTTGCCGCCCATGTGTCCGCACTTTTTCACTGCGGCCAGTTGGTCTTCAAAATGAACTGCGGCAGCTCCCGCCTCAATCATCGCTTTCATCAACTCAAATGCGTTAAGTACACCACCAAACCCCGCTTCCGCATCCGCGACAATCGGCAGGAAATAGTCAACATATTTTTGGCTATCGGGATCAATACCATTTGACCATTGGATCTGATCGGCACGCCGGAAGCTGTTATTGATACGTTTAACTATATTAGGTACAGAATCAACGGGATACAGTGATTGATCAGGATACATACTCGCTGCGGTATTGGCATCTGCCGCCACTTGCCAGCCGGAAAGATAAACCGCCTCAATACCGGCTTTAGCCTGCTGAAGTGCCTGACCGCCAGTCAACGCACCAAGCGCGTTCACATAACCTTTTTTCGAATTACCATTCAGCAACTTCCACAACTTTTTCGCTCCCATTTGCGCCAAAGTGTGTTCAGGGTTGACCGAACCACGCAACTTAACCACATCTTCAGCACTATACGGACGAGTAATCCCTTTCCAACGTGGTTGTTGCCATTCTTGTTCCAATTGAGCGATTTGTTGTTTCCGGGAAATGGTCATGATGTTCTACTTCCTATACTGAGTTAATCGGATATTTTTGCCATTATGGTGTTTAAATTAGTCTAATAACTGATAGCCAGGTAACGTTAGGAAATCAATTAAGTCGTCCTGAGTGGTAATTTGTTCCATTAAATCAGCAGCTTCTATAAATCGTCCTTGATTAAAGCCCTGCTCCCCGACTTCCTGTTTAATCACGGCCAGCTCTTCTTTCAACATTTCCCTGAACAGTTCCTTGGTCACTTTTTTACCATTAGAGAGTGACTTTTCATGGCGGATCCATTGCCAAATAGAGGTCCGGGAAATCTCTGCTGTCGCCGCATCTTCCATCAAGCCATAAATCGGTACACACCCATTCCCGGAAATCCAGGCTTCTATGTATTGAACGGCAACACGAATATTGGCACGCATTCCTGCTTCTGTTCTTTCTCCTGAACAAGGTGCAAGCAATTGTTCAGCCGTAATCGTTTCGTCTTGCTCGCGTAAAACGGTTAATTGGTTTTGACGCTCTCCCAATTTTGCGTCAAAGACTGCCATGACAATATCTGCAAGCCCCGGATGCGCGACCCATGTACCATCATGACCATTATTGGCTTCCAGTTCTTTATCCGCCCTGACTTTGTCCAAAACTTGCTGATTTTGCACAGAATCTTTACTAGGAATAAATGCCGACATGCCCCCCATGGCGAATGCACCACGTTTATGGCAGGTTTTAATCAGCAAGCGAGAATAGGCACTCAAAAAAGGTTGGGTCATCGTAACGGATTGGCGATCCGGCAAAACGCGGTCAGGATGGTTTTTCAGTGTCTTGATATAACTGAAAATATAATCCCAGCGTCCACAATTTAGGCCAACGATGTGATGACGCAAGTGATACAGAATTTCATCCATCTGGAATACAGCCGGCAATGTTTCAATCAAAACCGTTGCCTTAATTGTGCCTGTTGGCAAATTGAAACGTGACTCGGCAAAACTGAAAACATCACTCCACCACTGTGCTTCATGGTAGCTCTGTATTTTTGGCAGATAGAAATAAGGTCCACTGCCTTTTTGCAATAACTTCTTATGATTCAAATAGAAATAGAGGGCAAAATCAAATAATCCGCCGGAAATAGGTTCATTCTTGTAGAGAATGTGTTTTTCTGACAGGTGCAACCCCCTCACACGGGCAATCAATACTGCGGGGTCTGCTTTCAACTCATAACGTTTACCCTGCTCATTGGCATATGAGATTGTTCCATTAACAGCATCTCGTAAGTTAATGTGTCCCTGGATAACTTTATCCCATGCAGGTGCTAATGAATCCTCAAAATCTGCCATAAATACTTTCACATTTGCATTTAGGGCATTGATGACCATCTTACGCTCTACGGGGCCCGTTATTTCAACCCGACGATCTTTGAGATCATCAGGTATTCCCTGAATTTTCCAATTACCATCTCTAATGGAAGTGGTTTCCGAAATAAAATCTGGTAATGAACCGTCATCTATTTTTTTCTGCCAATCTACACGCGCATCCAATAATTTTGTGCGTCTGTCCGAAAATTCAACGATTAAATCCTCTAAAAAGCGAATTGATTCAGGTGATAACACCTGTTTTTCCGCCTCACCAAAAGGTTTTATAAAAGTTAATTTGGTTGCTGATGCCTGCTGCATAATCTCCCCACTTTTCACTTTTAAATAGTCACTTGATTAAGACTAACCAATTCAGAAAATAAATCAAAAACCATTTCCATTATTTTACAATATAAAAATTAATTAAATAAAATCAAATAATTAAGATAGTCAAAAGAAAGAAAAAACAGGGAAATGACTTCCAAAAAATCAGACACAAAAATGTTAAGTTTTTGTTATGCTTGAAAAATGACGAATGACTGTCGAACAACAATATTGGCAAGAAAATTAACAAAATGAGAAATGGCTCGCTTCAGCATATTCTCATTTTTCTATCTAAAACTTAAATCAAGCTCAATCTAAGCTGGGATTCATAACAGCCAGATCGTATGGAGTAATTTGGTAGACGTAATAATTTAACCAATTTGAAAAGAGTAAATGACCATGACTACGCCAAGACGCAACAGGTTTACTGTCAGGATCGTTATTCGGGAAGTAATTGACTGGAAATTCCGGTTCCAAACCAGCGGCGTGATCACGCCAATATTCAGCAGCTAGCGTTCCTACGTCATATTCAGGATGCCCTGTCACAAAAACTAATCTTTTGTCTTTGCTGGCAAATAAATAGGCGCCCACCTCTTCTGAACTGGCTAAAATGTCTAAATCTGTATGTTCACGAATTAAAGACTCAGGAAAATCCGCAAAACGCGAGTGAGGGGCAAAAAATGTTTCGTCAAATCCACGTGTTAATAATGCCAAAGGATCTAAAGTTGAATGAGAATAAACACCAGATAGTTTAATTTTTCGGGTATATTTAGGCAGGTGATAAAGCACTTTTAATGCAGCTTGAACTGCCCAACAAACAAAAAGCGTCGAGGTAACATGTTCTTTTGCCCAAGTAACTATTCTTTCAACCTCATTCCAATAAACGACATCCTCAAATTCAACCAGTCCTAAAGGGGCACCTGTGACAATCAATCCATCGAAATTTTGATCTTTGATTGAATCAAAATCACAATAAAAGGTATCTAAATGTTCGGCAGGGGTATTTTTACATTGACGACTATCGATACGTAACAATTGAATATCGATTTGAAGCGGTGTGTTAGATAGTAGCCGAATAAACTGGCTTTCTGTTTCTATTTTCTTTGGCATTAGGTTAAGTAGCAATACTTTCAATGGACGAATATCCTGGATACTGGCCCGTGTTGAAGTCATGACAAAGATGTTTTCATTGCGAAGAGTGTTCACTGCTGGTAATTCATCTGGTACACGAATTGGCATTACTCAAAACCTCGACTATTTCAATTTGTTATTTTAGACTTCTAGATAGCTAAATCTACCCCAAAGGCAAGGGAAATGTCGAGTCATTGTACTCAAATTGAAATTATTTCATTTTATTATATAGAAAACAGTAATCAGAATAAGGAAGAAAAAATAAGGTGATATCGTCACTATACTACGTGACTAATATCAACTTTTCATAAATAAAATATTTCTCGA